>JBBPYI010000162.1:0-4223 GCA_038200075.1 Mycobacteriales bacterium | reverse complement strand
CGGCAACCAGACCTTGCGGTCCAGGGCCTTCGCCAGCTGCTCGTCGATGCGGTGCTCGGCGAAGATGTCCTTGCTGCCCTCCCACCGCGACAGGCGCGGCGCGAGATCAGGCGCGACGAACTCCACGTACTCGCGGATCGTGTCCCACTCGCTGTCGCCCTGGACGACCAGGCGGGTGAAGTCCTCGTTGAAGACGTCACGCACGACGCGGACGACCAGGTCGGGCTCGGCGTGCAGCAGGGTCGGCGCGCCGCCCTTCTTGGCCTTGGTCTGGATGACCTCCCACTGCGCCTGCAGCCTCCGCACGTCGCCAGCGATCTCCTCCTCCGACGCACCCTCCGCGGCGGTCCGGATGATGACGCCCGCGTCCTCGGGGACGACCTTCTTGAGAATGGACTTCAGGCGGGTGCGCTCGGTCTCGGGCAGCTTGCGGCTGATGCCGGTCATGGTGCCCTCGGGCACGTAGACCAGGTAGCGACCGGGCAGGCTGACCTGACCGGTCAGGCGGGCGCCCTTGTGCCCGATCGGGTCCTTGCTGACCTGGACCAGGACCTCCTGGTTGCTCTTGAGCACCGACTCGATGCTGCGCGAGCGTCCGCCGACGGAGGCGTTGTAGTTGACCTCGCCGGCGTAGAGCACCGCGTTGCGGCTCTTGCCGATGTCCACGAACGCCGCCTCCATCGAGGGCAGGACGTTCTGCACCCGACCGAGATAGACGTTCCCGGCGTACGCCTGCGCGGTGGCCTTGGTGACGTAGTGCTCGACGAGCACGCCGTCCTCGAGCACCGCGATCTGCGTCCGATCGCCCTTCTGGCGTACGACCATGGTGCGGTCGACGGCTTCACGACGGGCCAGGAACTCTGCCTCGGACAGGATCGGGGTGCGCTTGCGACCGGAGTCGCGGCCCTCCTGGCGGCGTACGCGCTTGGCGGCCATCCGGGTCGACCCGGTGATGCCGCGCACACCGTCCTCGTCGGCGCTCGTGGCACCGCTGCCACCGCCGCCCTGACTGCGGTTGCGGGGAGCCCGCGGCTCACGCGGCTCCCGAGCAGGCGCTGGGGTCTGCTCAGCGCTGTCGCCGTCACCGGCCGCACCGCTGCGACGCCGGCGGCGGCGCCGGCGCGTGCCGGTCCCTCCCTCCTCGTCGTCGTCCTCGGAGGTCTCGGTGGCGCTGGCGGTCTCGGCCGGCTGCGCCTTCTCGGACGTCCGTGACTTCTCGGCGGTGCCGGCGTTCTCGGAGCTGGCTGTCTCGTCCTCGCCGCTGTCGCCGTCGGTGTCGTCGTCCTCCTGGCGCGGACCGCGACCGCGACGGCCACGCCGGCGGCGGCGGGGGCGGTCGTCGTCCTCGTCGTCGGCGTCGGCGCCGCCCGCAGGGCCGGCGGGCTCGGCCGCGACCTCGGGCTCGATCAGCTCAGGGACGAGCGCGCTGGGGGCGCCGGCACCCGCTGTCCCGGCCCGACGACGGCGGCGGGGAGCGGGAGACTCGTCGTTGGCGTCATCGGCGGCTTCGGGAACAGCCACGGCGGGCTCGGGTGCCTGGAAGGTGACCACGGCCGGCCGGCGGGTGCGGGTGCGCTTGGCGGGGGCGGCCGGCTCAGCGGCTTCCGGCTCGGCCTGCTCGGTCGCATCGCTCTGCTCAGTCGCGTCGCTTTCAGGCTCGGCCGCCGGCTTGTCGGGGTCGACCAGGGCCGTCTGCGCCGCGAGCTCTTCCTCGGTCAGGGGCATCTGCTCGAGCTGGGGCGCGGCGGCCTTGGCCGTCCGCTTGCGCGGCGCGGCCTTCTTGGCCGGCGCCTTGCGGGCCCGCTTGGCCGGTGCGTCGACCGCTGCGTCAGCTGGTGCGTCGCTCTCGGTCTCGGCAGCAGGCGCATCGGGGGTGCCGGCGGCCTGCTCAGGGGCAGCCGCCTCAGCGGGCTTGCTCGTCGCGCGGCGGCGGCGTACGGCCTTGGCGGGGGCTTCGGTCGTGGGGGTGTCGCTGGTGGGCTCGTCGAGCACCGTGTCTCCGGTCCGGGCGGCGCGTGACGCTTCGCGCCGACCAGGGGTGGGATGGAGCCGGTGCCGGCCGGGGGTGACCGGCGCCGGGCAAAGTCTGTGGTGCGTCCGGCCCTAGGAGGGCTGAGCGCCGGCGGCGGCCTCGAGGTCGTCGACCGTTCGCGTTGCCCCGGCGGCGGTGAGCCGATCGGGTGCGAGCGGGTCGTCGACCTCCCCTGACTCGGTCAGTGACCCCTGCGCGTACCGGGTTGCCTCTGCAGGCACCGGCGGTACGAGGTCGGCCACCATCCGGAGTCCGGACAGAACGTCGTCGGGTCTTACAGCAGGCGTCACGTGCCGTACGACCACGTGAAGTGTGGCACAGGGCGGCTCGCCTTCGTCGCGGGACGCGCGCATCGACACGACAGCGGCGCGCGCATCGAGCTTGCGGATGCCGTCCTTCATGAGCCGGTCGACGACGACCGAGTCGGCGGCGAGGAACGCCTCGACGGCCCGCTCGAGCTCCTCACCGGGCACCTGCGGCAGCCGAATCCCCCAGCGCGAGGCGACCACGCGGTCCGGAAGGCTCGTGCCGACAGGCGCTTCCACCACGTCCACGACGTCGATGCCGTCGGGCAGGCTGGCGTCGAGCGCGAGCCGCAGCCGCTCGAGGTCGACCCGCTCGACAACGCTGATCTCGACGTACTCCGCCTCCGACGCCACTCCGGTGGGCGCCGCGCCGACCCAGCTGATCTTCGGGTGCGGTGAGAAGCCGGCGGAGTAGGCCATCGGCACCTGAGCCCGGCGCAGTGCCCGCTCGAAGGCGCGGGCGATGTCGCGGTGGCTGGTGAAGCGCAACCGTCCCCGCTTGGTGTAGCGCAGCCGGAGCTTCTGGACCGCGAGCGGCGGCGGCGGCCCGGTCGGGACGTTCCTGGCCATCGCTCAGACCGACAGCGGGTTCTTGACAACCGTGAGCGGCAGCAGGGTCTTGCCGGTCGGGCCGACCTGGATGTCGGTGCCCATCTGCGGGCAGACCCCGCAGTCGAAGCAGGGGATCCAGCGGCAGTCGTCGAGGTCGATCTCGGCGAGCGCCTCCTGCCAGTCCGACCAGAGCCACTCCTTGTCCAGCCCGGAGTCCAGGTGGTCCCAGGGCAGCACCTCGACCTCGTCGCGCTCGCGCACGGTGTACCAGTCCAGATCCACGCCGTACGCCGGCAGCTCGGCAGCGGCGGCGGCGGCCCACCGGTCGTAGGAGAAGTGCTCGCTCCAGCCGTCGAACTTGCCGCCCTCGCGCCAGACCCGCTCCAGGACCCGGCCGACTCGGCGGTCGCCGCGGGAGAGCAGTCCCTCGACGATGCCGGGCTTGCCGTCGTGGTAGCGGTAGCCAATGGCCTTGGCGGTGCTGCGGTCGCTGTTGATCGCCTCGCGCAGCATCTTCAGACGCCGGTCGGTGCCCTCGGCGTCGAGCTGGCTGGCCCACTGGAACGGCGTGTGCGCCTTGGGCACGAAGCCGCCGATGCTCACCGTGCAACGCACGTCGCGTGTGCCGGTGACCTCACGGCCCGCGCGGATGACATCGCGTGCCATCTCGGCGATCTCGAGGACGTCCTCATCGGTTTCGGTCGGCAGCCCGACCATGAAGTAGAGCTTGACCTGGCGCCACCCCGCGCCGTACGCCGCCGTGACGGTCTTGACCAGGTCCTCCTTGGTGACGCGCTTGTTGATGACGTTGCGCAGGCGCTCGCTGCCGCCCTCGGGGGCGAAGGTCAGCCCGGAGCGGCGGCCGTTGCGCTGCAGCTCCAGCGCCAGGTCGATGTTGAAGGCGTCGACCCGGGTGGACGGCAGCGACAGCGAGGTCTGCGTGCCTTCGTAGCGGTCGGCCAGTCCCTTGGTCAGCGGGGCGATCTCGGAGTGGTCGGCTGCGGAGAGGCTCAGCAGTCCGACCTCCTCGTACCCGCTGGCCTTGAGGCCGGCCTCGACCATCTCGCCGATGCCGGTGAGGCTGCGCTCGCGCACCGGCCGGGTGATCATGCCGGCCTGGCAGAAGCGGCAGCCGCGGGTGCAGCCGCGGAAGATCTCGACGCTCATCCGCTCGTGCACCGTCTCGGCGAGCGGCACCAGCGGCTGCTTCGGGTAGGGCCACTCGTCGAGGTCCATGACGGTGCGCTTGTGGACGCGGAACGGCACGTCGGGCCGGTTCGGCGCCACACGCGCGATGCGGCCGTCCGGCAGGTAGGACACGTCGTAGAAGCGCG
>JBBPYI010000161.1:0-3412 GCA_038200075.1 Mycobacteriales bacterium | reverse complement strand
TACGCGCAGGTCCCGACCGACGTCGCCGGCGTCTCGCTCTCGGCGCTGCCCAAGGTGAGCCTGACCGGCCTGCTGCCCAAGTGCAGCCAGCTGTCCACCCTGCTGCCGGCGGGCTCGACCCTGCTCAGCGGCGGACTCACCGGCACCTTGTCCACCCTCGGCCTCAGCGACGCGGCCGCCCCGCTGTGCACCGCACTGGGCGGCTCCTTGGCGATCTCGCCGGTCTCGGTCGACGCGATCGACGCGGTGACCGTCGCTCTCGACGAGCGCATCATCACCCCGGCCCTGGATGTTGCGACGGGCCTGCCGGTCTCGCTGACCGGCGCGACCGAGTCCGGCAACTTCGACAGCCCGTCCTACCTCGGCGTCGGCGCCGGCGACACCAGTAAGCCGACCAGCGCTGTGGCAGCCCGTACCCGCAAGGTCCTCGCTGGCGCCCCCAACAGCACGCTCAACCTCAGCGGCCTGGTCAGCGGCGCCATCGACGGCCTGCCGCTGTTCCCGCCCGTCCCCGGCGGCACCGGCGCCCTGAGCACCGTCTCGGCGGTCGTCAGCTCGCTGCAGAGCTCCAGCGACGCGGCCGTCGCTGCCGTCGGCAACGCGCTGGCCGGCCTGCCGGCCACCGACCAGACCGGGGTGCTGTCCGGCCTCACGCCGCTGGTCGCCGGTACCCCCGTCGCCACGCTCATCGAGACGGTCCTGAAGAAGATCTCGGGCACCTACCGGTCCTTCCCGCGCCTGACCGCCGACCTGTCCGGCGCGCCGACCGGCAGCTACACCGGCACGATGACGATCACCTTCGTCCAGCAGTAACCCGCCCTCTCGTCCCCGGGAGGGACCCGTGAAGCGCACCGCCGCACTGCTGACCGCAACCGTCGCCGCGCTGTCCCTCACCCTGGCGGGTCCCGCCGGGGCCGCCGGCACCGGTGAGGTCGAGGTCGTCCCAGCCGATGGCGGTTCGGCCTTCCACCTCAGCCCGTCGCAGGACTCCATCAGCTTCGAGCTGGTCAACCTCGCCGACAGCCCCCGGCCCGCCCGGATCTACGCCGCCTCCGCCACCCGCAGTGACGGGGGCGGCATCGGGGTGGGTGCGCTCGGATCAGCGCCCTGGCTCCAGCTGCCCGAGACCCAGGTGATGCTCGCCCCCAAGCAGACCCGCACTTTCACCGCGCCCCTGGACACCGCCCTGCTCCCGGTCGGGCGCGAGCAGCTCGGCGCAGTCGTGCTCGAGGCCGTCCAGGGATCGGTGACCGTCCGGGTCGCCACCCTGGTGACGGTCCCGGGGCGTACGCCCTCGGCCGTGCCTCTGCCCACCTTGGTCGTCGGGGTGGCCGTCGTGCTGCTGGCCGTCGTCGGGCTGCTGCTCTTGGTGGCCCGCCGGCGTCGCCGGGACGACAACGCCGCAGGCCCGGCACCCCTGTCGGGGACCGGGCCTGCTGGGGCGTACGCCGTGAACTAGTCCGGAACGACCACAGCCGTCTCGACGGCCTGGCCCTGCACCGCGGTCACGGCCGTGTCGACCGAGCCGCCGCGGTAGAGGGTGCGCAGGGTCCAGTCGCCACCGGCGGCGTAGAAGCGGAAGTAACCGGTCGCGCTGGACTGGACCTCGGCGGTGAACTCGCCGGTGTCGCCGAGCAGCCGGACGTACGCCCCACCAAGCGGGGAGCCGGACCGGGTGACGGTGCCGTGGACGACCGCCTCCTTCGCCGAGATCTCCAGCGCGGGCAGGGTGTCCTGGTCAGGCGCGCCGCAGCCCATCAGACGTCCTTCTGGCTGGCGTTGTTCTCAATGGGCACACCGACGAGGGAGCCGTACTCGGCCCAGCTGCCGTCGTAGTTCTTCACATCGGTCCCGCCGAGCAGCTCGTGCAGCACGAACCAGGTGTGGCTGGAGCGCTCGCCGATGCGGCAGTAGGCGATGGTCGGGGTGTCGGTCTTGAAGCCCTGCTCGGCGTAGAGCGCCGCCAGGTCCTCGTCGGACTTGAAGGTGCCGTCGTCGGCGGCGGCCTTGCTCCACGGGATGTTGATCGCCGTCGGGACGTGGCCGGCGCGCTGGCTCTGCTCCTGCGGCAGGTGGGCCGGCGCCTTGATCTTGCCGCTGAACTCATCGGGGCTGCGTACGTCGACCAGGTTCTTGTTGCCGATGCTGGCAACGACCTCGTCGCGGAAGGCACGGATCGCGAGATCGGGCTCCTGCGCGGTGTAGCTGGCGGCCGGGCGGTCCGGGGCGTCCTTGGTCAGCTCGCGGCCGTCGAGCTCCCACTTCTTGCGTCCGCCGTCGAGGAGCTTGACGTCGGCGTGGCCGTACAGCTTGAACTGCCAGTAGGCGTAGGCGGCGAACCAGTTGTTGTTGCCGCCGTAGAGCACGACGGTGTCGTCGTTGCCGATCCCCTTGCCGGACAGCAGCTTTCCGAAGTCAGCGGCGTCGATGACGTCGCGCGCCTCGGGCTGCTGCAGCTCGGTGGTCCAGTCCAGGCGTACGGCGCCCTTGAGGTGACCACCGTCGTAGGCCGACACGTCCTCGTCCACCTCGACGAACACGATCTTCGGGTCGTCCAGGTGGGCCTCGGCCCAGTCTGCGTCGACGAGGACGTCTGCGCGGCTCATGCGGTAGCTCCCTTGGTTCGGCGGATGATGAGGTAGAGCTCGCAGCCCAGGCAGACGCCGAAGGCCGCGTTGAGCAGTGCCGCGACCAGCGCCGCGGCGGTCGCGATCAGGGCGAGCGTGGTGGCGCCGGCCGCGAAGGCCAGCGTCCCCATGATCGCGAAGACCAGCCCGACGAGCTGGGCGAAGCGCGGCGGGCGCGCGTCCTCCAGCTCGACCGGGGGGGTGGAAGGGCGATACAGCCGGGCGTACGGGTTCTTGCCGCGCGCGCCCAGCACGAACACGACCGCCTGCGCGGCAAGCAGCAGACCGCTGCCCGTCACGAGCACGACGGCCAGTACAGCGGTGGTGAGCCAGGCCGCGAAACGCAGCCGACGAGGGTCGATCATGTGCCGTTCTCCTGTGTCTGAGGGTCCTCCGGTCAGGTCAGGAGGACGGACACAGGCAGCTGCCGAGACGGCAGAAATCCACCGCGCGGCGCTTGACGAGCACGAGCTTCACAACGGTCACGGTAGCGCGACTCCCAACGCGGCGAGCACATCGGCCTTGCGCGGCTGCCCCGCGGCCCGCTTGACCTCGGTCCCCCGTGCGTCCAGCACCAGCGTGGTCGGGGTCTTCAGGATGCCCAGCCGGCGGACCAGATCCAGGTGGTGCTCGGCATCGATCTCCACGTGCGTGACGCCCTCGACCATGTCGGCGACGTCCGCGAGAGTGCGCCTGGTCGCCCGGCACGGCGCGCAGAACGCGCTCGAGAACTGCAGCAGCGTGGCCCGCTCGCCCGGCGCCTGCCCAAGGGTCGCGAGCTCGGC
>JBBPYI010000160.1:0-6235 GCA_038200075.1 Mycobacteriales bacterium | reverse complement strand
GACGTGGCCGGGGGTGGCGGTGCGCGACAGCACCCCCGGCACGCCCTGGGCCAGGCGCACCGACCCCAGCCGAGGGTCGTGCAGCAGCTCGGTGCCGAGAACCGCGTCATCCAGGCGCAGCAGCGTGGTGGCGGCATGCACCCGGATCCGGCCATAGGTGCGAGCGACGTCGAGCACGAGCTGCTCCAAGACACCGGGTACGGCGTGCCGCGAGTGGCGACGCAGCCCGGTCAGGACCTGCTCGCCGGTCTGACCGGCATCGAGCGCATCACGCACCCCCGCGGCGTCCAGCCGCCAGGTGTGGTCGGACTCGCGCCGGCCGAGCAGGTCCAGCAGCGCGCGCACATCGGCGCTCGCGCGACCGGTGACCACCGCTGTCCCGTCGGCCTGGAGCACGACGTCGTCCTGCGCCGGCGGCAGGCAGGCGGCCAGCTCCTCCGCGGCGGCTGATACGTCGGGCTCATCGAGCAGCCCGGCCGGCTCGACCGCAAGCAGCGCGGCCAGCCAGGGCGCCGGGGTGCCGGCGGCCCGCAGGCCGAGCAGCTCCAGCACCTGCAGCGGCTGCGCGAAGCCCTCGAGCCGAACGGCGCGGTTGCCCGGCCGCCACTGCGACCAGTCCAGCCAGCCAGCCAGCGAAGCATCGGTCTCGGGTCCGCGCGAGCAGCAGGCCGTCGCCACAGCACGCACCGTCGGCAGGCCGTAGCCGGAGCGGGCCACCCCCAGCAGAACACCTGACGGCGAGCTGCCGGCCGGTTCGAGCACGGCCCGTGGGTGCAGCTGGGGCGCGACCAGAGCCGGATAGGCGTGCTCCTCGGCCAGCGCCAGCCAGCGCCGACCGGCTCCGGTGATCGTGCCTGCCTGCAGCCCGGAGCCGACCAGCCGAGCCGTGCCGAGCAGCTGCAGGAGCAGCACGACGTCGGTCAGCTCGTCGCCGACGGCCTTGGCCAGCCGCCTCAGCTCCTTGACGCCCAGCCCCCCGCTGGCCAACGCCTTGGGCGGGCTCGCCTGAAGGACCAGCAGCAGCTCGCGGACCCGGGCCACCAGCGCAAGCGCCGGCCCGACCGGCGGCTCTCCGGCGGCCACCTCGGCATGCTCGGGGCAGGACTCGACCGCGAGCACCACCCGGTCGCCCCGAAGGGCCTGCTCGACCTCGGCGGGCACGTAGGAGCCGTCGCCGATCGTGAGCAGCAGCCCCAGCTCGAGGGCCGGTCGCAGCGCCTCCGACGAGCCCTGGTCCAGCAGCAGCGCCCGAAGAGCGTCGGCGACGGCAGGCTGCTCGGCCAGCAGCACCGGCACCCGCCCCGGCAGTGACTGGCTCAGCACCTCCACCGCGTCCCAGGTCGACCTGGCGCCACCGAGCCCATGGGTCGCCAGGAGCTCGCGCAGCGTCGCCAGGCCCAGCTCGGACAACAGGTCGCGATAGGTGAGTCCGCGCCGCAGCACCGGACCGGCGACGTGGGTCAGCCCTCCGGGCGTACGCCACAGCTCGCCCGCCGGCCAGGCCAGCGCGAGCACACTGGCCCGCTGCAGCGCCTGCTGAACGTGCTCCTGACCGGTGCCGAGCAGCCCGGCCAGCTCGGCCACGCCGAGACGTCCGCCGGCCTCGGCCAGCACGGACACGACCTGCGCGGCGCTGCGATCGAGCCGGCGCAGCGCCTCGTCGCAGGACTGCACCTGCGACAGCAGCGCGCCGAGCTGGTCGAAGGAGCCCGGTTGGCGCACGACCCGCCCCAGCCGGGCCTCGACCAGCTCGACGAGTCGATCGTCGGACAGCCCGGCGAGCCACTGTGAGATCCCGTCTGCGGCCATCACCCCATCCTGGTCGATGCGTCAGACAAGGCGCAGGCCGTACGCCCCTGATGTGGACAACGCCTCAGAGCCGGGCGGCCGCCGTCGTGTCCAGCACCAGCAGGAAGGCGCCCTGCACCAGCACCGCTAGCCCGTCGCCGCGCCAGCGCTCGGTGCGGCGCATCCGCTCCCCCAGCGCCAGGTAGCCGACGTCGAGTCCGGCGTTGACCAGCAGGATCCGGCGCAGCCGGGCCGGGTCGGTCGGTCCCTTGCGGGCGCGCCCGCGGACTCCGGCGTACGCGATGGCGCCGTCGATCGCGCCCCATGCGGCGGTCTGCCGGCCGACACCGCGGGTCCGCGGCGACACCGACAGCGCGGCGCCCACGACGACGGAGCCGACCGCCCACGCCCCGAGCACGCGGGTGAGCTGCTCCTCGACGCTCATGCCAGTCGGGACAGCAGCAGCGCCTCGGCCACGCAGGCCCGCTCCCACATGCCCAGGTGCAGGCTCTCGTCGATGCCGTGCCAGCGCGAGGCCGGGTCGCCGACGCCGGTGACCAGGACGGTGGCGCCGGGATAGCTGCGGGCGAACTCCGCGATGAACGGGATCGAGCCGCCGATGCCGGCCTCGACGGGCGCGTTGCCGTACGCCTGCTCGAAGGCCTCGCGCGCCAGGTCGTAGACCTCGCCGACGGCCTCGAGGGCGAAGGCCCCGCCGACCGAACCGGTCGTCACCTCGACCTCGCTGCCCCAGCCGGCGTGGGAGAGCAGGTGGTCGGTCAGGGCTTTGAGGGCAGCGTGCTCGTCCTGCCCCGGAGCCAGCCGCAGGCTGACCATGGCCCGCGCCGAGGGCAGCAGGACGTTGGAGGCCTCGCCGGTCGAGGGCACGTCCATGCCTAGTACGGCCAGCGCCGGCTTGTGCCACAGCCGTTCGGGCACGGTGCCGGTCCCGATCAGCTCGACGCCCGGAAGCAGTCCGGCGTCGGCACGGAACACCTCGACCTCGGGCGAGGGTGCGTCGCTGGTGGCGGTGTGCAGACCGGCGACGGCGACGTCCCCGGTCTCGTCGTGCAGGGTGGCCAGCAGCCGGCACAGGACGGTCAGCGCGTCGGGCACCGCGCCGCCGAACATGCCGGAGTGCACGGGCCGTTCGAGCACCCGGCACTCCACGACGACGTCGACCAGGCCGCGCAGGCTGGTCGTGAAGGCCGGGACGTCGACCGAGGCGTTTGCCGAGTCGGCGATGACGATGACGTCGGAGCGCAGCAGGTCGCGGTGCTCGGCGAGCAACGCCGGCAGGGTCGGTGAGCCGATCTCCTCCTCGCCCTCCAGGAAGAGCACGACCCCCACCGGCGGCCGCCCGTCGAAGGCGCGCAGCACCGCCAGGTGCATCAGCACACCGGCCTTGTCGTCGGCGGCGCCCCGGCCGTAGAGGCGTCCGTCGCGCTCGGTGGGCTCGAAGGGCGGCGAGGTCCACTGCTCGGCGGGCCCGGTCGGCTGCACGTCGAGGTGGGCGTAGAGCAGCACTGTCGGCGTCCCCTCCGGCGCCGGCCAGGTCGCGATGAGCGCGGGCTGACCGCCGGACGTCGACACCACCTGGACGTCGGCGGCGCCGGCGTCGCGCGCCAGATCGGCCGCCGCACGCACGGCCCGGGCGACGTCGTCGGCGTGGGCGGTCTGCGCAGAGATCGTAGGGATGCGGACGAGCGCTTCGAGATCGCCTCGCGCACGGGGCATCTCACGGCGTACGGCGGCCAGCAGCTCGTCAGTCATGGCACGACCCTAAGGCTGAAGGACGAACCTGTCGCCGGGCTTGGGGTCAGGCGCGACCGCCGGGTCGGTCTCGACGACGGTGTCGAACGGCCCGTCGGCGCCGTAGGTAGGGCAGGCCTGGGGGTCGTCGAGACCACACGGCGGCATGACCACGGTCGAGACCACCTTGCCCGCGCGGATGAAGGTGGCGCGCAGGGGGATCGGAACCATGTACATGTAGTAGCGGCCGTCCGACGGGGCGTCGTAGAGGAACACCATGCCGGTGCCGGCCGGCACGGACGTCCGCCCCATCAGCCCGACGGAGCGCTCCTGCTCGTCGTCGGCGACCTCGAGGAGCAGCTCGGTGCCCGCGAGCGTGCCGGTCACCCGTCCGTCAGCGGACGGGCTGGGCGCGGCGGCCGCGGGTGCGGTCGTCGGGGCAGCGTCACTGCTGCAGGCGGTGAGGGCCAGCAGGGCCGTCAACGCGAGGGCGAACCTCATGCGGGGCTCAACACGAGCACGGGGACCTCCGGGGTGACGGTGCGCAGCGGTGCGGTGGACGTGCCGATGCCGGGTGTCACGTAGAGCCGATCGCCAGGGTAGAAGCCGTGCGACCAGCGGTTGGCGCTGCGCTCGCTGATCGTGTGCACCCCGCGGCCGAGCACCCGGAACTGCCCGCCGTGGGTGTGTCCGGCCAGGACCAGAGGGACGTGCGCCGGGACGTCCACGACGCAGTCGGGGTTGTGGGTCAGCAGGATCGTGGGCGCGCCTTCGGGGACTCCCTCGAGCGCGGCCGCGACGTCGGGGGTGCGCTCCCACAGGTCGCCGACGCCGGCGATCCACAGCCGCCCGTCGAGCACCGGCATCGCCGACTCCTCCAGCACCGGGAGCCCGGCGGCCTCCAGCGCGCGGCGTACGCGATGACCGCCGGCGTACCAGTCGTGGTTGCCCAGCACCCCTGCCGTCGGCGCCGTCAGCCCGGCCAGCGCGTCCGCGACCGGCTCGGGCTCCAGCTGGGTGCCGCCGAGCACGTCGGCCAGGTGGTCGCCGAGCAGCAGCACCAGGTCGGGGGCGGCGGCGTTGACCTGCGCGACGACCCGTCGCACCCGCGCCAGGTCGACCCACGGCGAGCCGGCGTGCAGATCACCGACGACCGCCACGCGCAGACCGTCCAGGGCCGCCGGCCAGCCAGGCAGGGCGAGCGGCACGTCGTGCACCCGCAACCGCCGGGGCGTGAGCACGGTCGCGTGCAGCACCGCGGCGACCCCCACCGCGCCGGCGGCCCTGAGCACCCGCACCGTCAGGCCAGGCCCGTCTTGGCGAAGGCGTTGTACGACGGGGCGATCGTGGCGCTCGGCCCGACCAGGCCGGCCACCGCATCGAGGGTCTTGAGCCCGTCACCGGTGTTGTAGAGCACGGTCTCGGCCTCCGGGTCGATCTGCCCGCGCTCGAGCAGCTGCTTGAGCGTCGCGACCGTCACGCCACCGGCGGTCTCGGCGAACACGCCCTCGGTGCGCGCCAGCAGCCGGATGCCCTCGACGACCTGCTCGTCGGACACGTGACCCATCGCCCCGCCGGTGCGGCGCACGGCGTCCAGGGCGTACGGCCCGTCGGCCGGGTTGCCGATGGCCAGCGAGCGGGCGATCGTCTGCGGCTTGACCGGCTTGACGGTGTCCCAGCCGTTCTCGTACGCCGTCGCGATCGGCGAGCAGCCGGTGGCCTGCGCGCCGTACACCTTCCACGGCGACTCGTCGACCAGGCCGAGCTTGGTCAGCTCGCCGAAGGCCTTGTCGACCTTGGTGAGCAGCGAGCCGGACGCCATCGGGATGACGACCTGCGGGGGGATGCGCCAGCCGAGCTGCTCGGCGACCTCGTATCCCAACGTCTTGCTGCCCTCGGCGTAGTAGGGCCGGACGTTGACGTTGACGAACGCCCAGTCCTCGTTCTCGGCGATCTCGCTGCACAGCCGGTTGACGTCGTCGTAGTTGCCCTGGACCGCGATCAGCGTCTGGTCGTAGACGGCGGTCTGCACGACCTTGCCCTGCTCGAGGTCGTCCGGGATGAACACGACAGCGCGCAGACCAGCGGCGGTGGCGTGGGCGGCCACGGAGTTCGCGAGGTTGCCGGTCGAGGCGCACGACACGGTGGTGTAGCCGAAGGCCTTCGCGGCGCTGAGCGCCACCGACACCACACGGTCCTTGAACGAGTGCGTCGGGTTGGCGCTGTCGTCCTTGACCCACAGCGTCTTCATGCCGAGCGCCTTGGCCAGGTTGTCGGCCCGGCGCAGCGGCGTCATGCCGGCGCCGAGGGAGACCCGGGTCGCGAGGTCCTGACCGGCCGGCAGCAGGCCCGCGTAGCGCCAGATGCTGTGCGGGCCGGCCTCGATGGACGCCCGGGTGACCTGCTGGAGCTTGTCCAGGTCGTAGCTCACCTCGAGCGGGGCGAAGCACTGCTCGCAGACGTGGACCGGCGACAGCGGCACCTCGTGGCGGCACTCGCGACAGACCAGGGCGCGCGCCGGGCTGTCGGCGAAGGCGGCGGGAACGGCGATGGTGGTCATGAGGCTCCTCATCTTCCCCGCGCCGGACGTCGACGCGGGACGGAAGTGGCACCTGGCACGTGCGTGCTGGTTGCCGGGGCGTCATCGGGCCGTATCCCTGGTGCCCCTCGGGATGAGCGGTGCTGTGCAGTTGTC
>JBBPYI010000159.1:0-8514 GCA_038200075.1 Mycobacteriales bacterium | reverse complement strand
GGCGTGCACCGCCGTCGGCAAGCGCCTCGGCGAGCTCGCCTTCGGCCTGCCACCACAGCTCGATGCGGGCGCTGACCTCAAGCCCGCTGGTCTTACGGGGCTCCTGCACCAGGCGCACTGCGTCGCGCACGAGCCCGGCCCGACGCAGCTCGGGGGTGATCTCCAGGTCCAGGGCCACGGTCTCTCCGGCGCCGGACGCCACCGCCCAGCCGGTCCGCGGGGTCTCGGTGACGATGACCTCCTCTGCGCTGAGCGCGACCGGCTCCCCGTCGACGACCACGGATGCGGTGCCGGCGCGCAGCCCGGACGCGAGCTCGGCGGCGTCGGCGCCGGCGACGGCAGCGGCCACCTCCTGCACCCCCTTGCCGAAGCGCTTGCCGAGGGCGCGGAAGTTGGCTTTGGCGGTCACGTCGACCAGGTCTCCGGATAGCGGCTGCATCGTCACGACGTTCAGCTCCGCCGCGACGAGGTCACGCAGGGCCGCCGGCAACGCCTGCCAGCCCTGCGCCGACACCATGGCCCGGCCCAGCGGCTGACGGGTCTTGACCTTGCTCTCGGCGCGGGCCTGCCGACCCAGGTCGACCAGGCGGCGCACCAGGGCCATCTGGGTGGCCAGGTCGGCATCGACGAGCGAGCTGTCGCCGGACTCCCAGGAGGCCAGATGCACCGAGTCCTGCGGCGCACCGGCAAACAGCCCCGCCCACACCCGGTCGGTGATGAACGGCGTGAACGGCGCCATCAGCAGCGTCACCAGGCGCAGGCACTCGTGCAGGGTCGCCAGCGCGGCCGGATCACCGTCCCAGAAGCGGCGGCGGGAGGAGCGGACGTACCAGTTCGACAGGTCGTCGACCAGGGTCGTGAGCCGCTTGCCGGCGCGCAGCGAGTCGAAGTCCTCCAGTGCTGCCGTCACCTCGGCAGCGGCGGCGTGCACCTGCGACAAGGCCCAGCGGTCCAGCAGGGTCGGCTCCGTGGGGGCCGTCCCGGGCACCCAGTCGTTCACGGACGCGTAGAGGGTGTGGAAGGCCGCGGTGTTCCAGTAGGTCAGCAGGACCTTGCGGACCACCTCCTCGACCTGCTCGTGCCCGACCCGCCGGGCAGACCACGGGCTGCCGCCGCAGAGCATGTACCAGCGCAGCGCGTCCGCGCCGTGCCGCTCGAACAGCTCGAACGGGTCCAGGACGTTGCCCAGGTGCTTGCTCATCTTGCGGCCGTCGCCGTCCAGGATGTGGCCCAGGCACAGCACGGTCTCGTAGGACGACCGGTCGAAGACCAGCGTCCCGACCGTCATGAGCGTGTAGAACCAGCCGCGGGTCTGGTCGATCGCCTCGCAGATGAACTGCGCCGGATAGGCCGGCTCGATGCCGGAGTGCGGATAGCCGACCTGGGCGAACGGCATGGCGCCGGAGTCGTACCAGCCGTCGATCACCTCCGGGACGCGGCGGCTCTCGGCCTGACAGGCTGGCCCTGACCCGTCAGCCTTCGGCTGAACGCACGGCACGACGACGTCGTCGACGTACGGGCGGTGCGGGTCCAGGGCGGACAGGTCCTGGCCCGCCGCCTCACCGAGCTCGGCCAGCGACCCGAACGCGCGCCAGTGCGAGGCGTCGGCTGTGCAGCGCCAGACCGGCAGGGGGGTGCCCCAGTAGCGGTTGCGCGACAGCGCCCAGTCGATGTTGTTGTCCAACCAGTCGCCGTACCGGCCGTGCTTGATCGTGGCGGGGTACCAGGTGGTCTTCTCGTTCTCCTCGACCAGCCGGTCCTTGATCGCGGTCGTCCGGATGTACCAGCTGGGCAGCGCGTAGTAGAGCAGAGCGGTGTCGCAGCGCCAGCAGTGCGGATAGGCGTGCTCGTACGGCGTCTCGCGGAACAGCAGCCCGCGCGCTGCCAGGTCATCGGTCAGCGGGCGGTCCGCGGCTTTGAAGAACAGTCCGCCGACCAGCGGCAGGTCAGCCTCGAAGGTGCCGTCGGGACGCACCGGGTTGACCACCGGCAGTCCGTAGCGCTTGGCGACGAGCATGTCCTCGGCGCCGAAGGCGGGGGACTGGTGCACCAGCCCCGTCCCGCTGTCGGTCGTGACGTAGTCGGCGAGCCCGACGTAGTGCGCGTCCTCGATCGTCACCCAGTCGAAGGGCCGCGCGTACGTCGTGTGCTCCAGCGCAGTGCCGGGGAAGCGCTCGAGGACCTCGACATCGTCCCCGAGGACGGCCAGCAGGGGCTCGGCGACGACCAGGACCTCGTCGCTCGTACGGGCTGCCACGTAGGTCACCGTCGGGTTGACGGCCACGGCGGTGTTGGACACCAGGGTCCAGGGGGTGGTGGTCCAGACCAGTAGCGCGGCGCCGAGCTCGGCCAGCGGACCGGAGGTGACCGGGAAGCGGACGTACACGCTGGGGTCGGTGACGTCCTGGTAGCCCTGGGCGACCTCGTGGTCGGACAGCGCAGTGCCACAGCGGGGGCAGTACGGGGCAACGCGGTGGTCCTCGACCAGCAGGCCCTTGTCCGCGATCTGCTTGAGCGACCACCAGACGCTCTCGACGTAGGAGGCGTCCATCGTGCGGTAGGCGCCGGCCATGTCGACCCAGTAGCCCATCCGGGTCGTCATGCGCTCGAACTCATCGACGTGACGGGTCACGCTCTCGCGGCATCTGGCGTTGAACTCCGCGACGCCGTACGCCTCGATGTCGCCCTTGCCGGTGAAGCCCAGCTCCTTCTCCACCGCCAGCTCGACCGGCAGGCCGTGGCAGTCCCAGCCGGCCCGACGCGCCACGCTCCTGCCCTGCATGGTCTTGAAGCGGGGGAACAGGTCCTTGAAGACCCGCGCCTCGACGTGATGGGTGCCCGGGTGGCCGTTCGCGGTCGGCGGCCCCTCGTAGAAGACCCACGGCTGGCCGCCGGCGGTCTGCTCCAGGCTGCGCTCGAAGACGCGGTCGCGATCCCATCGGGCGAGCACCTCGCGCTCGAGCGCGGGCAGGTCGACCTGGGCGGGCAGCTGGTTCATCGGGGGTCCTGTCGTCGAAGGTGTGCCGACGAAGGGACGAGCGCCGTCAGGCTCCCGCGGTACCACCCTTCTTGGAGGCCTGGGCCTCCCCCTCTGGTGCTGCCCGTCGTCCTGACCTGGTGCGGGGCTGATGTTCACGACGGCGCACACCGCCGGGCTCCCACCGTCCCCGGCTCGCTCTGGGCTGCGTGCTGCGCTACTGGTCCCCATCACGACGACCAGGTCAGGTTAGCGCGCTCCGGAGTGGCGGCTGGTCCCTGCTGGAGGCTGGCACGTATCCTTCCGGCCGGTGGCGATCAAGCCCAGCCTGGGCGCGCACCACAGCGAGGGAGCGGTATGGCCACGGGTCTCGGCAAGCTGTTCAACAAGCTGCCCGGCAAAGGCAAGCAGAGCGACAGTGCCTCCGCGCCGTTGCAGGCGCGTTCTGCGGCCGCGCCCGGCAAGGGCGGCACCGTCGTGGCGGCCAAGGCTGCGCCGGTGACGGCCCCCGCGAAGGCGGCGGCGCCCGCGAAGGCCGCGGCCACGAAGGCGACTCCCGCGAAGGCGGCGCCAACGAAGGCGACTCCCGCGAAGGCGGCGCCGACGAAGGCGACTCCCGCGAAGGCTGCAGCCAAACCGCCGGCAGCCAAGAAGGCCCTCGCGAAGACCGCCCCGGACAAGGCGCCGGCGAAGGCGGGCCCGGCGAAGGCAGTACCGGCCAAGGCGCCGGCGGCGAAGAAAGCCGCGGCCCAGAAGTCCACCCCGGCTGCCCCGGCCCCGGTTGCGAAGGCTGCGCCCGCGAAGGCCTCCACCGAAGCAGCCCCCGCCAAGGCTCCTGCCGAGAAGGCCCCCGCGAAGGCAGCCCCCGCGAAGGCAGCCCCCGCGAAAGCAGCCCCCGCCAAGGCAGCTGCCAAGAAGGCCCCCGCGAAGGGCCCTGCCAAGAAGGCCCCGGCTCCGGCGGCTGACCCGCCGCCGCCGCCCGCCCCGGTGAAGGCGACCCCGGCCAAGGCGACCAAGACCGCTGCGCGGACAGCCAAGATCCTGCCTGCCGTCATCCCGACCGGTCCGCTCACCGGCGACGACGCCTGGACCAAGACCGAGCTGACGGCCGTACGCCGCGAGCTCGACGAGCAGGCCAAGGAGCTGCGCGGCGAGATCGACGTGGCCGAGGCGGCCAGTGAGACGCTCAAGCGCGATCAGAGCAGCGAGGGCTCCGGCGACGAGGCCGATGCGGGCACCAAGACCTTCGAGCGTGAGCACGAGATGTCGCTGGCCAACAACAGCCGCGACCTGCTGGTGCAGGTCGAGCGGGCTCTGGGGCGTCTGGACGCCGGGACCTATGGTCGCTGCGAGACCTGCGGCACGCCGATTCCGAAGGCGCGGTTGCAGGCCTTTCCCCGGGCGACGCTGTGCGTGAGCTGCAAGCAGCGTGAGGAACGGCGCTGAGCCAGCCCGACGAGACCAGCCCGGCTGACGAGGCGGGGGAGCAGGCAGGCGGGCGTACGCGCCGAAGGCTGCTCCTTGCTCTTGTCGCCGCGCTCGTGCTCGCGCTGGACGTCACCACCAAGGTCCTCGTCGTGGCCGAGCTGGAGGGGCGCCGGGCGCTCGAGCTGCTCGGCGGGCAGCTGCTCATCCGGGTCAGTCGCAACTCGGGGGCGGCGTTCTCCTTCGCCGAGGGCGCGACCGTGCTGTTCACAGCGGTCGCGGTGGCCGTGATCGTCGTCATCGTGCGGGTCAGCGCCAAGCTCTACAGCGCCGGCTGGGCGCTGAGCCTGGGACTGCTGCTCGGCGGGGCGACCGGCAACCTGATCGACCGGCTGCTGCGCGCGCCCGGCCCCGGGCGGGGGGCGGTCGTGGACTTCATCGACTTCCAGGTCTATCCGAGCTTCAACGTCGCCGACAGCGCCATCGTCGTCGGCGGTCTGCTGGCCGTGCTCCTGAGCTTCCGGGGCATCGAGGTCGACGGGACGCGCAGCCGGGACGCCAAGGACGCATGATGCCCGCGCGCGCTTGACGCAGAATGGCAGGGTGACCCAGCGCCGTTCCCTGCCCGTGCCCGAGGGGCTCGACGGCCTGCGTCTGGATGCCGCGATCAGCAGGTTGTTCGGGCTTTCACGTACTGCCGCGGCCGATCTGGTGGGTCTGGGCGCCGCCAGCCTGGACGGTCAGGTGAGCATCAAGAGCGAGCGGGTGACCGCCGGCGCTGAGCTCGTCGTGGAGCTGCCCGACCCCGATCGGGGTGAGCTGCCGGTCCCGACCGTGGTCGACGGCCTGCGGGTGGTGCACGAGGACGACGACATCCTCGTCGTCGACAAGCCGGTCGGCGTCGCTGCCCACCCGAGTCCCGGCTGGGAGGGCCCGACCGTCATCGGCGGGCTCGCGGCGGCCGGTCACCGGGTCAGCACCAGCGGCGCCGAGGAGCGCCAGGGCATCGTGCACCGGCTCGACGTAGGCACCAGTGGCCTGATGGTCGTGGCCAAGAGCGAGCGGGCCTACACCGTGCTCAAGGACGCCTTCCGCGAGCGCACGGTCGACAAGCGCTACCACGCGCTCGTGCAGGGTCACCCCGATCCGCTGACGGGCACCGTCGATGCGCCGATCGACCGGCACCCGACGTCGGCGTACAAGTTCGCGGTCGTCGCCGGTGGGCGCGACAGCGTCACGCACTACGAGACGATCGAGGCCTTCCGGCACGCGACGTTGCTCGACATCCATCTCGAGACCGGTCGCACCCACCAGATCCGCGTGCACATGGCGGCGCTGAAGCACCCGTGCGTCGGCGACGTCACCTACGGCGCCGATCCCACGCTGTCCAAGAAGCTCAAGCTCGAGCGGCAGTGGCTGCATGCCGTACGCCTGTCCTTCGCACACCCCGACGACGGCGCGTGGGTGTCGTTCACCAGCCCGTACGCCCCGGACCTGCAGCGCGCGCTGGACCGGGTGACGGAGGCCGACGGGGGCGGGTTGTGAGCGGTCTGCGCGGGCTCGACGACCGGCTGGTGCCGCGGTTGGCTGCGGCTCTGCGGGCGCTGCTCGACGGGCTCGGCAACCGCCGCGCGGGTGTGGTCCGGGCGGTCGTCGCGCCGCGCCGGGGCCGGCTGCGCAGGCTGGACGACCGCTTCGCCGCCTCCGGGCCGCTCGCGCTGCTGCGCGACGTCCCGCAGCTGGGTCTGCTGCTGGTCTCCGCGGTGTTCCTGGCGGGCGCGGGGGTGGCGGTGTCCCGCAACAGTCCGCAGCAGGTCGCCGAGCGCGCGCAGGTCCAGGCCGAGCAGGCGCTGCCGCTGACCCTTGGCCCACCGGTCGGCGCGGACATCGACATGTTCTTTCGCAGCTCGCTGGCCCGTGCGGTCGAGCTGACCCGGGACAGCCCCGACGACGGCTTCCTGGCCCTGATCAGCCTCACCGACGAGCTCACGCCCGAGCAGGCGGGCCAGCTGGTGGCCGGCTCCGAGCTGATGGTAAAACGCGCCTACGTGCGGGCGCCGGTGGGCGGCAGCGCCGAGGTCCTGCCGGTCGACACCGCCACCGATGTCACCGCCGACCTGACGGCGCTGTTCGCGGCGACCGCCATGCGTCGCGCCGACGAGCAGCGCGAGCTGCTCTCGCTGGCGGCCTCCATCACGGGCACCAACGAATCCGAGCGGCGCTTCAAGGCGCAGTACGAAGCCGACGCGCGTACGCGTGGCCAGGAGGCCGCGGCCTACCGCACCGCCTGCCAGTGCGTGCTGGCTGTCGTCGTCCAGGGCACGGCGCGCGAGCTGGCCGAGTTGGCCGCACTGCCGTCCGTGCGTGGGCTGGAGGTCGCCCGGCGCGGCGCGGAGCTGACGGCGCTGCAGATCGACCCGCTGCCCCCGGAGGTCACGGGGACCCGGCCGGAGCCGCCCGGGCCGGCCCGGTGACGGTGCGCCGGGCGGCTGAGCAGGACATGGCGGCGGTCTACGCCCTGCGTCATGAGGTCTTCGTCATCGGCCAGGACGTGCCGGTGGAGCTCGAGCGCGACCAGCTCGACGAGGTCGCCGATCATGCGGTCGCGGTGGTGGACGGTGTCGTCGTCGGTACGGGCCGCCTGGTCGACGGGCGCATCGACGTCGAGGGCCTGACCGTCCCGGGGACGGCAGGTGTGGTCGCCACGATCGGGCGGATGGCCGTCGCCGATCGTGTGCGTGGCCGCGGTACGGGTCGTGCGGTGCTGGACCTGCTGGTCGCCCGCGCCGCCTGGCTAGGGCTGCCCGAGGTGGAGCTGCACGCGCAGGTGCATGCCCGCGGCTTCTACGAGCGGGCCGGCTTCACGCCGTTCGGCGTGGTCTACCTCGAGGCCGGAATCGAGCACCAGGGCATGCGCCGGGCGCTGTAGGTCAGCTCCCGGTCCAGCCGGGGCCGAGCGCGACCTGGCGACCGGCCTTGAGGGCGGCGACGGCCGCACCCGCCAACCGGTCCGCCTCGTGGTTGAGCGCGTGGCCACCGGCCGCCACCGTCACGTGCGCCTTGGCCTTGGTCCAGGTGACGGTACGGCCGGCCAGCAGCGCCGCCGTCTCCGCGATGAGCTGAGCGTTCTTGACCGGCTCGCGGCGCGGCCCGCGGGTCCAGCGCTCGGGCGGCAGCGTGCCGCCCCGGCTCCATCCCCTGATCCACACGGTGAGGCAGTCCCTGGCGTACGTGCTGTCGAAGACGATCTCCAGCGGCTGGCTCGCCGGGACGGCCTGCAGCAGAGCCCGGATCGCGCCGAGCTCTCCGATGTTGTTCGTACCCGGTCCGTTGACGGGTGCGACACCCCAGCAGGTTGCGGAGACGAACCATGCGCCGGCCGCCGGACCGGGGTTCGGTGAGCAGGACCCGTCCGTGGCGGCCACGACCAGCGAGCCGGTCTCGGCGGGCGCCGGCTCGGGGTCAGCCTCCGGCAGGTCGAGGTCGAACAGCGATCCCTGGGTGTCCGGCACCCTGGGATCGTGCCAGCCGGCGGCGCGGGCGTCGCTCAGCCGCGCCCGGCGAGCGCGTCGATTGCCGTCAGGTTCTCCTCCGAGAGCGACAGGTCGCCGACGTCGGCGTTGTCGCGGATCCGCTCGGGATGGGTCGACTTGGGGATCACGACGACGCCGCGGGCGATCTGCCAGGCGATGAGCACCTGAGCCGGCGTACGCCCCAGTCGGTCGGCGAGGTCACGGATGACGGACTCGTCCATGGTCCCGCCCTTGAGGCCGCTGTAGCCCTCCACGACGACGCCGCGCTCGCGGTGGCCCGCCAGCAGGTCGGCGTCGTAGAGATAGGGGCTCCACTTGATCTGGTTGACGGCCGGACGCACCCCGGTGGCGTCGGCCAGCTCGTCAATCTGGGCCAGCGAGTGGTTGCTGACGCCGATGTCGTGCACGAGACCGTCGCGCTGGGCCTGCACCAGGCTGGCCCACAGGTCGGTGTCGGCCCCGTCCTCGGTCCAGTGGATCAGCCACAGGTCAAGCGCGTCGGCGCCCAGCAGCGCCAGCGAGGTCTCGAGGACCTCACGGGCCCGCGCAGACTCACTCGGAGGGACCTTGCTGGTGAGG
>JBBPYI010000158.1:0-5663 GCA_038200075.1 Mycobacteriales bacterium | reverse complement strand
GTACCTGCTGGTGCATACCGCGCTGCGCCAGCTGGAGGCCGAGCGCAATGCTGTCCGCCCGTCGCTGATGTCCGACTACGACCTGCCCTACCCCCTGTCTGTCGGCACGGTCCGGGCCGGTGACTGGCCCAGCAGCGTGCCGGACCAGCTGATCGCCGAAGGCCGTCTCGGGGTCGCGCTCGGCGAGCCTGTCGAGCAGGCTCGCGCTGCCCTCGAGCAGCGCCTGGCGGCCGTGTGCGCGACCGACCCGTGGCTGCGCGAGCACCCGGTGCGGGTGGAGTGGTTCGGTGGCCAGTTCGCCTCGGCGCAGGTCGATCCCGAGTCGGCGGTGGCCCGGGCGGTGACGTCGGCGCATGAGCGGCTGCAGGGCGCGTCGCCGCGTGTGCACGGTGTTCCCTACGGTTCGGATCAGCGGCTGCTCACCGGCCTCGGCGGCATCCCCACGGTCCACTACGGCCCCGGCACGATCCTTGATGCGCACTGCCCCGACGAGTCCGTGGCGGTCAGCGAGCTGGTCGACGTCACGCGCACCCTGGTGCTGCTCATCGCTGAGGTGTGCGGCGTCAGCTGACGCCATAGCGGGCCAGCAGGCTGCCGTCCCCGCCGTCCACGAGGTGTCGCAGCTGCAGGCGTACGGGCGCCGACAACGCCGTGGTCAGCAACGTCGGCGCGGTCCCGATGAGCAGTGGGCTCAGCGTCAGGCACAGCTCGTCGACCAGACCTGCGCCGAGCAGGGCCGTGAGCAACGAGGGGCCGCCCTCGCACAGCAGCCGAGTCAGGCCGCGTGCGTGCAGGGCAGCGACAGCAGCCGCGAGCTCCACGTCGTCGTCACCGGCGATCACCACGTCGGCGACCCGGCGCAGCGCGGCGGACGGCCGGGCGGCAGTACACGTCAGCACCAGGGTCGGCACGTCGCCGGTAAAGCAGCGCGCGAGCGGGTCCAGGTCGGCGCCACGCGTCACCAGCACCAGCGGGGCCGGCGCACGACGGTGTACGGCCCGCCAGGCCGCCGCAGCGGGTCGGTGTCGCACGGGGCCGTAGTTCTCGGTGCGGGCCGTTCCGGCACCGACCACGACCGCGTCGGCGACGGCGCGCAGGCAGGCGTACGCCATCTGGTCGGCCGGAGTCTGCAGGAGCCGGCTGCTGCCGTCAGCAGCAATTGCGCCATCGACGGAGAGGACGAATCCCCCTCGCAGCGAGGGGTTCTCGCCCGGGTCGTAGAGCTCGAGCAGATCGTCCTGATCGAGCTGGCGCTGCTCCGGGAGCAGCAGGTGCACTAGCTCTTGCGGCGGCGGAAGCGAGTCGGCTTGGGCGGAGCCGGCTTCTCCAGCGCGGCGATACGGGCGGTCAGCGCGGACAAGCGCTCCTCGAGCCGGGTCATGCGCGACTCAGGCGTCTCGGACGTGCCGGCGGGGGACGCGACGGTCTCGTCCACCTGCTCCTGAGCTGCCGGCTGGCGGGGCACCGGAGTCGGGGCAGGGCGACCCCGGCGCACAGGGGTGGCCTTGCTGGCCGGAACGGCCTTGGCCGCGGGCGAGGCCGGAACGGCCTTGGCCGCAGGCGCCGGACGGGCGGTCCTGGTGGGGGCCTTCTTGGCGCTCTCCCGACGGGCCGGGGTCTTGGCGGCGGACTCACCGGACTCACTGGACTCGGCAGGCGCGCTCTCGCGGGCAGCGAGATACGCCTCGCGCAGCTCGGCCGGCAGCCGGCCGCGGTCCGCCACGGTGATGCCCTGCTTGCGCGCCCACGCGCGTACGTCCGACGTCTCAGGTGTGCTCACGCGCAAGATCGTAGCGGCGTCAGTGACCCATGCCGAGGCCGCCGTCGACGGGCAGCACCGCGCCCGTGACGTAGGCGCCCGCGTCGCTCGCCAGAAAGCCGATCACCGCGGCGATCTCCTCCGGCGTGGCGGCGCGTCCGAGGGGGACGGTCTTGAGCAGCTCCTCGCGCCGTGCGTCGGAGAGTCCGGCCGTCATGTCGGTCTCGACATATCCCGGGGCGACGACATTGCTGGTGATGCCACGGCTGCCCAGCTCCCGGGCGATCGACCGCGAGAGTCCGACGAGCCCGGACTTGCTCGCCGCGTAGTTGACCTGGCCCGCCGCCCCGGACAGCCCGACCACCGAGGACACGAAGACCAGACGTCCGAAGCGGTTCTTGAGCATCGCTCTGCTCGCGCGCTTGGCGACGCGGTAGGCCGCGGTGAGGTTGGTGTCGAGGACGTCGGTGAAGGACTGCTCGCTCATGCGCAGCAGCAGTCCGTCGTCGGTGATGCCGGCGTTGCTCACCAGCACCTCGACCGCCCCCTGGGCCGCCTCGACCTCGGTGAAGGCGCGGTCCACGTCCTCACTCGAGGTCACGTCGCAGCGCACCGCGAGCAGGTCCTCCGGCGGGTCGGAGCGGTAGGTGACGGCGACCCGGTGCCCTTGCGCCGCCATCAGGCGGGCGGTCGCGAGCCCGATGCCGCGGTTGCCACCGGTGACGAGGACGGAGCGGGAGGTGGTCACGCCATGACCGTATCGGGGCGTCCTCGTGGCTCGGCGGCCGTGTCGTGCCCGATCTTGTCGGTGGCGCGTGGTGCCATGACAGACATGGCCCTGAGTCCCCATCACACCGACGTCTTCAGTCACCTGCCGGTGCTGCTGATGCGCGAGCTGGACACCCCTGTCGTCGCGTCTCTCGTGCAGCGGCTGCTCGACGCCGGCTGGCGCTCCGGCCAGCTCCGGCACCGGGTCGGCGGTGCGCCGTCGCAGGGCTCGCCGGAGCGCGATGCTGCGCACCTGGCCGAGCTGCTCAGGGGCCTCACCGCCGTCGTCGCCCCTGACATCGAGCACGCCGAGCAGTTGCGTCGGCGCGAGGCCGACCAGGCTCAGGCTGCCCGCGACGCGCCGCCGGCGGCAACGCCCGAGGTCAGGGACCAGCACCTCGCCGCGATGCGGGCCGAGCTGGGGGTTGCGCCCCGTCGGCGCGCCGACCCCGAACCGCGGACCCGGCCTGCCTGCAGCCTGTGCGACGGGGAGGGGGCCTTCTTCGTCACCCACGAGGTGCACCTGTGCGGGCGTTGCGTGGCGGCGCTGGCGACGGGTGAGGCGCGTCTCAGCCAGACCGGATGACCCCCGCGGCCGGGAGCGGCAGACTGTCGCGGTGAACGCCGAGCCCACCACCGCCGCCAGTGCCCTGGCCTTGGAGGTCGAGCGGGAGCAGGTCGTGCTCGACCGGGCGCTGGCCCGCCTGGACGTGCTGCGCGCGGAGGCGGTGGTGCGCGAGAGCGAGAGCATGCGCCCGGCCGGCGGTTCGCCCCAGGCGGTGTACGAGCGCGACGTCGCCGCGCAGGCCGCCGCCAACCGCCGGGCCGACCTCGACCTGGCCGGCGAGGGCCTGCTGTTCGGACGGCTGGACCGCGACGATGCGACCGTGCACCACATCGGCCGGATGGGCCTGCGCACCGATGGCCAGGAGCCGATCGTCGTCGACTGGCGGGCCCCGGCCGCCGCGGCCTTCTACCGCGCGACGGCCGCCGATCCGCAGGGCGTGGTGCGCCGCCGCACCATCTCCTGCCGCCGGGACCGGGTCGTCGGCGTCGATGACGAGCTGCTGGACGCCTCCGCCCAGGACGGACTGGACGGCACGGTCGTCGTCGGTGACGGGGCTTTCCTGGCCGCGGTCAGCCGGGAGCGGACGAGCCAGATGCGCGACATCGTGGCCACCATCCAGCGCGAGCAGGACGAAGCCGTCCGCGCTCCCGACGACGGCGCGCTGGTCGTCACCGGTGGTCCCGGCACCGGCAAGACAGCGGTGGCGCTGCACCGGGTCGCCTATCTGATGTACGCCCGACGTGAGTGGTACTCGCGCCGAGGGGTTCTCGTCGTGGGGCCCTCCCCGGTCTTCGTCGACTACATCGGGGCGGTGCTGCCCGCCCTGGGCGAGACCAGCGTGCGACTGGCCTCGCTGGCCGACCTGCCCGAGCTCCCCAAGGGCGTCACCGTCACCGGCTGGGACAGTCCGGAAGCGGCCGCGGTCAAGGGCTCGGTGCGCATGGCCGCGGTGCTGCGCAAGGTCGTGCGTCACCTCGGCGGGACCCGTCACGTCGAGGACCTGCAGATCGACCGCTGGGGCGCCTCGGTCACTGTGCGCGGCAGCGAGATCGCCCGGCGGCGGGCCCAGGTGTCGCGCTCGACGCGCAGCCACAACAGCGGCCGGGCCGCCTTCCACACCGGACTGGTCGAGCTGGCGTGGCGCGCCTGGCAGCGCCGCCCGCAGGCCGCCCGGGTCGAGGCCGACGACCGGGAGGACTTCGCCGGCTGGATCTCCAGCGACCCTGCGTTCCGGCGGGCGCTCGACGCGGCCTGGCCGGTGCTGCTGCCCTGGCCGGTGCTGACCTCGCTGCGCAGCGGATCGCTTCCGCTGCGCGAGCTGGCCCGAGACGTCCTGTCCGAGCAGGAGGTCGCGGCGCTGACGCGGTCCTGGACTCCCGACGGACCGCTGACCGCCGCCGACGCCGCCCTCTACGACGAGCTGGTCGAGCTGCTCGGCGACCCGCCCGTGGAGGCCGAGCCCGAGGACGACGGCTGGGACGAGATGGCTGAGCTGGACCAGCTGGCCCGCGAGTCGGGGGTGACGACCTTCGCCGACCGCAATCGCAGCGCCACCCGCAACGCCCCGCAGGAGCGCGACTACCGGACGTACGCCCATGTGGTCGTCGACGAGGCGCAGGACGTCACGCCGATGCAGTGGCGGATGCTCGGCCGGCGGGCTCGGGGCGCGACCTGGACAGTCGTCGGCGACTGGGTGCAGTCGGCATGGCCCGACGTGCAGGAGGTGCGCGACGCGCTCACCGAGGTGCTCGGCAAGAGCCGGCTTCGGCAGGTCGAGCTGACGACCAACTACCGCACCAGCACGGAGGTGGCGGCGCTCGCTGCCCGCCTGCTGGCCCGGATCGACCCGGAGCTGCAGGCCCCGGCGGCCGTACGCAGCACCGGGGTGGAGCCGTTGCTGCTGTCGGACGCGGGCCTGGCTGAGCTACCCGCGGTCGTCGGCCGGCTGCTCGAGCAGGTCGGCGGCACCGTCGGCGTGGTCGCTCCGCACCGGCTCGTCGAGCAGGTACGGGCCGTGCTGCCCGACGACCCGCGGGTCAGCGCGGTGGACCCGTGGCAGGTCAAGGGCCTGGAGTACGACGGCTGCATCGTGCTCGACCCGCACGGCATCGTGCAGGAGAGCCGGCACCCGGTCGCGGGGCTGCGCAGCCTCTACGTCGCCCTGACCCGGGCCACCCAGCGGCTGGTCGTCGTCAGCGCCGAGCCGCTCGAGACCCTGCTCGCCCCCTGACCCGTCCCGGCCGCCGATGGCGGTCTGGTGCGTGCGACACCGGCGCGTCCTGACACCACAACGCCACCGGGCCCGCGGTCGACGGAGCCTGGCGTACGGGCCGCTCAGTCGCAGCCGCAGACGCCGCTGGCGGCGCGGAGCTGGAAGCAGTCGGGACAGGTGGCGTTCTTGAGGGCGATCTTCTCGACCTCGGCCTCCCGGGCCAGCGTCGCGGCGCGGGTGGCGGCCGCCTTGGCCGAGCGCTGCTTGGCCTTGGCCTCCACCGCATCGCGCTCGGCGACGACGATCGCGTTGGCGGCGATCACGTCGGCGTTCTCCTCCTCGAAGACGCGGCGGCG
>JBBPYI010000157.1:0-3217 GCA_038200075.1 Mycobacteriales bacterium | reverse complement strand
GGCGCTCTGCGAGGTGTCGGTGCGCCACGGGTAGTCGTTGCCGGCGGCGTTGGCTGCGCCCGAGGTGCCGAGGAGCAGGGCGACCGAAGTTGCGAACAGCAGCAGCTGCTGTGTCATGTGGCGCGTCACAGGGGTTCCTCTACGAACGGTCTGGGCTGGTCTGCACCGATCTTCGACACCCGACCACGGATCCGAAGGCGCCGCCCGAAGGGCGGGATGTGATGTGCATCACTCACGGGCGGGACAAGAGTGCGGTGACAAAGCGGTGGCTGTGCGTGCCACGGCGGGTCCAGGCGTCACCGCAGTACTGTGGCTCCCCCCAGCCGGGATGGTGGAATCGGCAGACACGGGGGCCTCAAAAGCCCTTGTCCGAAAGGGCGTGCGGGTTCAAGTCCCGCTCCCGGCACACACAGACGATCTGCAGGAGCCAGCCGTGACCGCATCCTCGCTGCGCCCGCCGCTGCGGGTCCTGGTGGCCGAGGACGAGGCCCTGATCCGGATGGACCTCGTCGAGATGCTCGAGGAGGAGGGCTACGCCGTCGTCGGCCAGTGCGGAGACGGCGAGTCGGCCGTACGCCTGGCCACCGAGCTGCGCCCCGACCTGGTCATCCTCGACGTCAAGATGCCGGTGCTCGACGGCCTGTCGGCGGCCGAGCAGGTGGTGGCGGCGCGGCTGTCGGCCGTGGTGATCCTGACCGCGTTCAGCCAGCGCGACCTGGTCGAGCGGGCCCGCGAGGCCGGCGTCATGGCCTATCTGGTCAAGCCGTTCCAGAAGAAGGACCTGCTGCCGGCGATCGAGATGGCGGTCTCGCGCTTCACCGAGCTGACCGCGCTGGAGCGGGAGGTCGGCGACCTCACCGGCACGCTCGAGGCGCGCAAGCTCGTCGACCGCGCCAAGGGCGTGCTGCAGGGTCAGGGGCTGACCGAGCCCGCGGCGTTCCGCTGGATCCAGCGCACGTCGATGGACTCACGGCGTTCGATGCGGGCGGTGGCGCAGAGCGTCCTGGACGATCCGGCCGTCGCCGCTGGTGCTGGGGCAGAACCGGACAGCAGCGGACAGCCGACGAGCTGAGCGGGTTGCGGGCAGGTCACGACCTCGCAACAACGGGCTCGGCATCCCTCCGGGCGCCACCGTCGGCAGTACGTTCGGCCCCATCGGCGCTGCGGGACCCGCGGCGTCCTCGACATAGGAGACTGGATGCGCCCTACCTCCCGCACCGCGCGGATTCTCGCGACCGCAGCGGCCGGCTCGATCGTGCTGGCCGCCTGCGGTGGTGGCAACGAAACGACCGGCAGTCGCGGCAGCGACACGCCCACCAAGGACGCCGCCGCCAGCGCCTGCGACTCGTTCACCAAGGCGCCTCCGGCTGAGGCGGGCACCAAGATCACGCCGCCGACCGGTGTCAGCAAGTCCGACGGCATCCTGACCGTCGGCAGCGTGCTGCCGCAGACCGGCAACCTGGCCTTCCTCGGCCCGCCGGAGTTCGCCGGTGTCGACCTCGCGATCAAGGACATCAACGCCGCCGGCGGTGCGCTCGGCAAGCCCGTCAAGTACATCGAGGGCGACTCCGGTGACGCCCAGCAGGACGTCGCCAACCCGACCGTCGACCGCCTCGTCAAGGCCGGCGCCGACGTCCTCATCGGTGCGGCCTCCTCCGGCGTGACCAAGACGTTCCTGGACAAGGCCACCGCGGCCGGCGCCGTCGTCTACAGCCCGGCCAACACCAGCCCGGACTTCACCACGATCGCCGACAAGGGCCTGTACTTCCGGACGGCTCCGTCAGACGTGCTGCAGGGCCGGGTGCTCGGCGAGACGATCGTCGCCGACGGTCGTCAGAACGTCGCGATCCTGGCGCTGCAGGACCCCTACGGCGAGGGCCTTGCGCTCAACGCCGGCCGGGCGATCTGCTCCGGCGGCGGCAACGTCCCGGTCGAGACCGTCTTCTACGACCCGGCCGCGTCGAACTTCGACGCCCAGGTCGGTCAGATCAAGGCTGCTCAGCCCGACGCGGTCATCCTGATCGGCTTCGAGGAGTCGGCGAAGATCATCCAGGCCCTGGTCGGCCAGCAGGTCGGCCCGCAGGACGTGCCGCTCTACCTCGTCGACGGCAACCTGGGCAACGCCCTGGGCAAGGACCTCCCGGCCGGTCTGCTCGAGGGGACCAAGGGCTCGCTTCCGGGCGCTGAGGCCACCGGCGACTTCCGCAAGCAGCTGATGACCGTCAACCCGGCGCTCACCGACTTCAGCTACTCGGGTGAGTCCTACGACGCCGTCATCACCAGCGCGCTCGCGGCGATCGCTGCCAAGAGCGACGCCGGCGACAAGATCGCCCTGGCCCTGCCCGATGTCACCCGTGGCGGCGAGAAGTGCATGACCTTCAAGGCGTGCAAGGACCTGCTCGACGGCGGTACGGCCGACATCGACTACGACGGTGTCAGCGGCCCGATCGAGTTCTCCGACGTCGGTGACCCGACGCAGGCCACGATCGGCATCTACACCTACGGCGCCGACAACATGCTGACCGACAAGGTCGACTACGTCGCCGGCAAGCTCGAGGGCTAGCAGCTCACGCACCAGGGGAGGGGCTCGGCGCTGCGGCGTCGGGCCCCTTCGGGGTACCCGGGGGGGGCCAGCAGGCTCGTGCGCTTGCTCTCGGCCAGCGCATGTGGATCGCAGCGGGTGGGGGCCAGGAGCACCGGGAGCGTCGCCCCGGCCTGCTGGGGCCCGAGCACCAGCAGCGGCGTCGTCGTGCGGTCGCTACGGACCGAGAAAACGACGTTAGCGCCGAGGGAGTCCAGGACGACCCGCTGGCCGGGCGTACGCCGGATCAGCCGCAGGGTGACCCGCACAGCCGGGCTGTCGTCCACGACGGTGGGCACGACCGTGGGGTCCACGCTGAGGGAGACGGCGGCGGCCAGTGCCTGCTCGGTGCACTCGGCCGCGTGCAGCCGAGCCAGCAGCCCGCCGTCGGGCAGCGGCACGGTCTGTGGCCCCCGGCTGGTGGAGAGCGTGGCGACGGCGGCACCCGGGGCGCGGGCGCAGTCAGCGGCGCCGTAGCGCACAGGCAGGTCCAGTGGCGTGCCCGTCGGCAGGTCCACGTCAACCGCAGTGGTGGGCAGGGGCGCGAAGCCGCCCGCGGCCACCGTGACGCCGGTGACGATCATCGCCTGCCGGGCGGTGAGCGTGACCTGCAGGCCGTGCCCAGCACGAAGCAGG
>JBBPYI010000156.1:0-4688 GCA_038200075.1 Mycobacteriales bacterium | reverse complement strand
CGATGGCCGGACGGAGTGGGACAGTCGCCGCACACCGACGGAGGTCCCCATGCATCGCTGGCTCGCCAGACTCCTCGCCGCACTGGTCGTCGCTCTCGGCCTCGTGCCCCTGACCGCCGGAGCATCGTGGGCGTGCTCGTGCGGCTCGTCCGGCTTCACGGAGAGCCAGGAGTGGCGATCAGTGGCAGCCAAGGCGCCGACCGTCTACGTCGCCGAGGTCACCTGGCGCACCGGTGGACCGACCCAGAACGCCGACGGGAGCACCGGGCCGGGCGAGTACCGCTACAGCCTGCAGGTCGTGGAGAGCCTCAAAGGCGGGGTCACCGGCACGCGCACCGGCACGACCAGCGACCAGGGCTCCGCGTGCGGCGCCACCCTGCAGCAGCGCCGACGCGTCCTGGTCTACGACGAAGAACTGAGCCTCTGCGGCGGATTCACGCAGGAGCGCGTCCCGCAACGGGCCACCCTCGTGCGGGATGCCGTGGCGGGGCGACCGTCCGCGCACGTCGTGGTGCGGGGCGAGTGGCTGTGGCAGATCGCCCGGACCGAGCTGACCGTCCAGGGCACGACCTTCGCGGGACCGAGTGATGCGGCCGTCGACCGGGCAGCCCGCCGGATCTACCGGCTTAACCAGCGGGTCATCGGCGCTGACCCCGACCGGCTCCGGCCCGGCGTTCGGTTGGTGATCCCGCCACTCACCTGAGCGCCGCGGCCACCGCCTCGCCGAGGGCGCGGTGACCGGCGGGCGTGAGGTGCAGGTGGTCGCGGTCGTACGCCGGCAGCAGCCGGGTCGGCTGGCCGGGGGCGCGCAGGACCGCGTCGGCGTCGACCACGACATCGGCCAGGGTGGTGGACCGGATCCAGTCGTTGACCCGTTGGCGGACGGCCTCCTGGGCGGGCGGCCGCTTGCTGGCGGGAGGCAGGGTCAGCAGCACCACGCGTACGCCCCGGTCGCGCGCCAGGCGGCACAGCTGCGCCAGCTCGGCCGTGAGCCGCGCTGCGGGCAGGTCGCGGGAGACGTCGTTGGTCCCGGCGAGCAGCACCACCGTGCCGACCCCGTCCCGGGCCAGCACGTCACGGGCGAAGCGCTGGACCAGGGTCGGCCCGTAGCCGCCGGGCAGCAGCACCCGGTTTCCCGCGATGGCGGCGTTCGAGACCGGGACGTCGGCAGGCAACTTCGCGTCGAGGACGTCGGTCCAGCGCGGATAGGTGCCGGGCGGGAGCTCCGGGTCGGTGAGGGAGTCGCCGACGGCCAGGACCGCGCGCGGACCGCCGAGCACCGCGACGTCGTCGACGACCAGACCCTGCCGGCCAGCCGGCGCGAAGCCCTGCGCAGAGGTGCTCTCGGTGCGGTCGCCGGTGCCCGGAGCGGTGCAGGACAGAGCTGCCGCACCCACCCTGTGAGCGCTGACCGTCGCCCGGCCAGAGACCGCCAGGCTCACGACCAGCTCGTCACCGGGCGCGACCGCCAGCCGCACCGGGTCACTGACGACCTGCGACCCCGGCGCGAGGTCGACAGCCCGGCGACCATCGACGGTGACGGTCGCCGACAAGCCGTTCGCACGCACCGTCACCGCGCTCAGGCGTACGGCCGAGGAACCCGTCGCGTGCGACAGCCGCAGCCGCACCGCGCTGCCGCCCGAGGTCACGCGCAGCACCTCGCGGCAGGTCTGGTCGGTGAGCACCTGCACCGTGCTCATCGCCTGCGCCACGCTGGTGCGCCACAGAGCCGCCGGTGCAGGGTCGACCGGCGCAGGAGCCGCTCCCTGCGCGGGTGCGCACCCCGCCAGCAGCGCGAGGGCCGCCAGCCACGGCGTACGCCTCATCCCAGCGGGTTAGCGTCGGCGTCCACCGACGCCAGCAGGTCGTGCAGGGCGTCGAAGACGCCGGGGCCGGCGGCCAGCACCAGGTCGTGCGAGGGCTCGCGGCCCCGCAGCCCGCCGGTCCTGGCCCCGGCCTCGGTGGCGATGAGCAGCCCGGCTGACATGTCCCAGGGCGACAGGCCCTGCTCGTAGTAGGCGTCGACGCGCCCCGCGGCGACCGCGCACAGGTCCAACGCGCCGGCGCCCATCCGGCGCAGATCGCGTATGGCCGGCAGCACCGCCGGCAGGAAGGCCGCCTGCGCGGCCCGGCGGCGCGCGTCGTAGCCGAACCCGGTCGCGACCAGCGCCTGCGACAGCTCGGTCGCCTCGGTGCAGCGCAGCGGCCTGCCGTTCAGCGTTGCGCCACCGCCCCGCGACGCCGCAAACAGCTCGTCAGCGACGGGGTTGAGCACCACGCCGGCCACCGTCGTGCCGTTGACCTCGACGCCGATGGACACCGCCCACTGCGGCAGTCCGTACAGGTAGTTGACGGTGCCGTCGATCGGGTCGATCACCCAGCGCACCCCGGTGGTGCCGTCGTCGCTGGCGCCCTCCTCCCCCAGGACGCCGTCGCCCGGCCGGGCGGCCCGGATGCCCTCTACGAGCAGCTGCTCGCTGGCCCGGTCGGCTGCGGTCACGACGTCCGTCGGCGAGGACTTGGTGTCGCTGTCACCCAGATCGGCGTGCATCGACAAGGCCAGCGCTCCCGCCCGGCGGGCCAGGTCGGCGGCGAGGTCGAGCAGGGCGCGGGGGTCCGGAGCGGTCACCGGACCAGTCTGTCCGACGCGAACGGCGGGCCGGTGTGGCACGCGCCACCGCCATGCAGTAGAACGGGATTCGGTTTCCAGCCCTGTACCCACACCCCGGAGGATCGCCGTGGACCTGCGTCACACCGAAGCGGACGAGGACTTCCGCCGCGAGCTGAGGTCCTGGCTCGACGCCAACCTCCCCCAGGAGATGCGCGAGAACGCCTTCTGGGCAGATCTGTCGGACAACGAGCAGTTCGACACCCGGCGCACGTGGGAGAAGTCGAAGGCAGCGGCGGGCTTCGCCGGCATCGCCTGGCCGACCGAGTACGGCGGGCGCGGCGGCACCCCGACGATGAAGGCGATCTACGACGAGGAGATGGCCAAGGCCAACGCTCCCCGCACGGTCAACCCGCTCGGTCTGGCGTTCCTGGCCCCCACGGTCATGGTCCTCGGGACCGAGCAGCAGAAGCAGGACATCATCAAGCCGCTGCTGCACTGCGAGACCATCTGGTGCCAGGGCTTCTCCGAGACCGGCGCCGGCTCCGACCTGGCCGCACTGCAGATGAAGGCCGAGGACCAGGGCGACCACTACCTGCTCAACGGGCAGAAGATCTGGACGACCAACGCCATGCACGGCGACAAGATCTTCACGCTGGCCCGCACCAGCTCCCCGGACGGCGGCAAGAAGCACGCCGGCATCTCCATGCTGCTCGTCGACATGGACCAGCCCGGTGTCGAGGCCCGTCCGCTCAAGCAGATGACCGGCGAGAGCGAGTTCGGCGAGGTCTTCTACACCGACGCGCTGTGCCCGAAGGACGCGATCCTCGGTGGTGAGGGCAACGGCTGGGCGACCGCCATGCTGCTGCTGAGCTTCGAGCGCGGCTCCTCGGCGATCGGTCAGTACACCGAGTTCCGCCAGCAGTGGTCCGACGTCGTCGAGATCGCGCAGCAGGTCGAGCGCGACGGTCGGGCGGCGTCCGAGGACCCGGTCATCCGTCAGCAGCTCGCGGCGGCACTGGTCGAGCTGGAGTGCCTGAAGTACCACTCGTGGCACGTGCTCACCCAGACCTCGCAGGGCAAGGACCTGGGGTTCGAGGCCTCGATGACCAAGATGATGTGGTCGGAGACCTTCCGGCGGGTCAGCGACGCCTACGAGGACGTCCTCGGCACCGGCTTCCAGGTCGCGAGCCCGCAGCCGGGCCTGTCAGTCGAGGAGCTCACCACCATGGCCATGTGGTCCCGCAGCTGCACCATCTGGGGCGGCTCACAGCAGGTCCAGCGCACGATCGTCGCCGAGCGCGTGCTCGGGCTGCCGCGTTAACCCTGCCGCGAATCCCCCTAGCCCGACAAGGAGCGAGACCGACCATGCAGTTCCAGCTGACCGACGAGCAGCGCGCCCTCCAGGACGCGGTGCGCTCCTACCTGCGTGACCGCTTCGGGCCGACCCAGGTCCGGGCGCTGTACGAGAACGACACCGACGGCGTGCCGGCCGAGCTGTGGAAGGCCGTCAACGAGCAGGGCTGGTTGGCCGTGCTGGTGCCCGAGGAGCACGACGGCCTCGGGCTCGGACTGCTCGACGCCTCGGTCATCTCGCGGGCCTTCGGCGCCGCGACCGTTCCCGGCCCGTGGCTGTCGACGCTGCTGGCCGGCGAGGCCGTACGCCTGGCTGGTTCTGCCGCTCAGCAGTCCGAGCAGCTGTCCAAGCTGGCCGAGGGCACGCTGGTCGGCGCCGTGGCGCGGGTGCGCAACGGCGCCACCCCGACCCCGGCCGGCGCGCCGGTCGAGACCTCCGGCGAGACGCTGACCGGTGACCTCGGTCTGGTGGAGTACGCCGAGGTGGCCAACGTCCTGGTCGTCGCCAGCCGCGACGGCGGGTTGCACCTGGTGGACCCGCAGGGCACCGGGGTGACGGTCACCCCGCAGGAGTCGCTGGACCGCACCGTGAAGCTCGCTCGGGTGCAGCTCGACGGCGCACCGGCCGAGCGGCTCGAGGGCTCCTCCCCCGAGGTGCTTCAGGAGCTGCTGGACCGGGCCGCCGTGCTCGTCGCCGGCGACCTGGCCGGCATCGCCCGCAAGG
>JBBPYI010000155.1:0-3502 GCA_038200075.1 Mycobacteriales bacterium | reverse complement strand
GTGTCGACTACGACGGCGTGAAGCAGTACATGCAGGACCGTTCGGCGGTGGGCAAGTGGGATGCCGTGAAGACCCCGGTCTTCTTCATCCAAGGTCTCAATGACGGTCTGTTCGACGGCAACGCCGCGATCGATGGGTTTCAGCAGCTGCGGCAACGCGGCATCGACACCCGGCTCTACCTGGGCGGCGTGGGTCACCCGCCGGCGCGTAGCGGCGGCGGCGCCGAGATCGCCCGCGTCTTCGATCAGGCGAACCAGTGGCTCGACCACTACGTGCGTGGAATCAACAACGGCATCGACAGAGCCGCCCCCATCGAGTTCGCTCGGACGCAGTACTTCGACAACGACACCGACGGCGCGGTCAACCGCCTGTCGGCATCGCGCCGGTACCCCTTCGGCGAGCAGCAGCAGCTCAACCTGTGCGGCAGCGGCGCAGGCCGGGGCACCCTTTCCACCACGCCCTGTCCCGACGCCGCGCCCACGATCCTGGTCTCGGGCTCCGGTGGCGACCCCACCTCGGAGCCGGTCGCCGGCGCCGCGCTGGGCAGGGAGTTCGCGAAGCAGTTCGGTGGACCCGTGCCCTCGACGTCCACCCCCGTCGACGTCGCGACCTTCGACACTCCCCCGCTGACCGCCGCGACCACCTTCGCGGGTGTACCCACCATGAAGCTCTCGGTTCTCAGCGCCCCGCCCAGCACCGGCCTGCCGGTGCCGACATCGGCTGCGCAGGCGTTCCAGATCGACCCGAAGGTCTATGACGTCGCCCCGGACGGCACCGCGCGGCTCATCACCCGTGGTGCCTTCGCCCGCCAGCTCGGCGAGTCCGCACCCGGCGTTCAGCCGGCGTCTTTCGATGCCTTCGCCTTCGCGTGGGAGTTCGCAGCCGGCCATCGCATCCGAGTGACGCTGTCTTCTGCGGACGTCCCCTATCTGCGGCCCAGCAGCACCCCGTTCGCTGTGGCCGTGCTGCCGGGTTCCGCCGTCGCCATGCCAGGTGCCGAAGACGCGACCGCACCGCTGTGGCCGGCCCGCCTGCGCGGCAAGTCCGACCGGCCCTAACCGGGGCCCGAGGACGATCTCGGCTGGCTTCGCGTCCAGGGCGTACGCCACGAGGCGCAGTCGTCAACGTCCGAGGGGAACGTCGAGCGGGTGCGCCAGGAGCTCGTCGTCCAGGCAGCGCGGCCGCCACATCGCCTGGTGGAGCGCTGCGAGGGATCTCGACCGTCATGCCACGCACCGGGCGTGCGCAGGCCGGATCCGGGGCAGCACGACCTCATGGCGAGCAACCTTGACGACGGATTCGCGATCTACCCCATGGTCGAGGAGGGGGAGGCGACCGGCTCCGTCGCCGGCGTCTATGCCGAGCTGCTCACCCGAATGCCCTTCGTCCCCAGCCTGTTCAAATCCTTTGCGCTGTGCCCGCAGTACCTCGTGCTGGCGTACGAGCAGAGCGCCGGAGTGCTCGACGGCGACGAGCTGAAGTCAAGCGGGGAAGAGCTCGGCGCGTCGGTGCGTGATGTTGTCACCCCGCCCGAGCAGGAGCAGGTCCGCAAGACACTGTCGGATTTCGTCGGTCCGCTCGGCCGAATGCTGCTGCTGTCCAGCGGTCTGCTGCTGGCCCTTCGCGGTGAGCTCGATGCGCCGCCTGCGCCCGGTGAGGCCCCGGCTGCCCGACCGGTAGAGCCGGACCAGCCCGCGCCGTCCCAGTGGGACGCTCCAGCGCCGGCCCTCTACGGCGCGCTTCGCGCTGCCCTCAACACACCGATGATCAACACCATCTGGCGCAAGCTCGCAGCCGAGGGCCAGCTAGAGGCGGCGTGGTCGACGTTCGAACCGCAGGTCGCCTCGAGCCGGGCAGCTGCCGACGCCCTCCAGGAACGCTCCCTGACTGCTGCCAGGACGCTGCCCTGGACGGTGGTCGCAAGCCACGACGCGCTCGCCTCAGCCGGCATCGGCGATGCGGCACCCGGCATGGCAGCCGTCCTCGACGCCTATCTCAAGACCCTTCCCCGGCTGCTCGTGCTGGCGTCCTCGTCCATGAACGACCAGCAGGAGTCCGCATGACCGCACTCGCCCACTGCCCGGTCATCGCGGACCACGGGACCGGGACGATCACCGCTCTGGAAGACAACTCGTGACGCTGACCCTCGGCACAGCACCCTTTGGCTCGACGCCGTCCGGCAGGTGAGGACGGACGGACCGATCTGCTCCAGCCGAGCGACAAGACCGCCACGGCGCCCGCCCTCGGCGAGGCGACGTTCTGGGACGTCCGCGTCGACGGCACCACCGCCGATAACGCCGCCTACTCCTACGAGCAGCCGCCGGAGTCGGCCGCGATGGTCGAGGACCTGGTCGCCTTCGTCTGGGATGCGATGGACGCGTGGTTCGAGGAGGACGAGGAGGCCTTCGTCCACCCCCGGGACCCGTACCACCGCATCGACGTCCTGCGAAGCTCGCGGCACGTGGTCGTGCGCTGGGGTGACGTCGTGGTCGCGGACTCGACGCGGCCGAGGATGCTGGTCGAGACCGGCCTGCCGATCAGGTGGTACCTGCCGCGCGAGGACGTGCGGACGGACCTGCTCAAGGCGAGCTTCACCACCACCCGCTGCCCGTACAAGGGCGTCGCGCAGTAATGGACGCTGCGCGACGGCGACCGGGAGGAGCGCGACATCGTGTGGAGCTACCCGGAGCCGATGCACGATGCGGCGGCCGTCGACGGGCTTCCTCGATGGGCGCCTCGACGTCACCGTCAGCCCGAGCATGCGCTGAGGCGCCTGACCTTTGACCAGCCGTCGCGCTTCGTCACGACGGCTGGAGTTGCTTTCGTACAGGACACCGAAGCAGATGCGCCTGACCGGGCCGGCCGGAGCCCCGGTCAGGGCCGCCCGTCGAGGCTCCGGGGCCAGCGCCAGTCCCGGTCTATCGTCAACGGCGCCAACAGATCCACCGGACCGGCCCCGGCAGCCCAGAGCCGGGCCAGCAGCTCGCGCGAAACGGCGTCGAGTTGGCGGACGTCGGACCACTTGTGCGCCCGCAGCCTCGACCCGAGCGTCGACGGCGCCCTCAGCCGCTGCACCAGCACCACCGCCGGCATCAGCCCAGCGTCCGGCACCAGATTCGTCTCGTCGAAGGTCGTGGTGACCCGGCTCGGATCGTGGTTCGGTCGCACTCAGCAGGAGCCCCTCTACCAGGCGGACGCTGACCCCTCAGCAAGGTCACCGTCCCAGGTAGGAGGGCATTTGCGCTTCCGGCAGGCCGCCCCACATCAAGGTCAAGCGGTGGATCCGGGCTTGGACACCGCCACTCCTGCCGATGAAGCCGCCACGCCGAACCAGGCCGTCAAGAACGTCCCTGTCGATTTAGCTAGGAGACGCCCGAGAACAGCAGATCGCTCTTTGTTGCGCTACCGCCGCCTCCGAACAGCCCGCTGAGAAGGCCGCCGCCACGGCGCGGCCCGGTGACGACGTCCTGTGTCGACGCCGACGCGATCGCCGAGGCCACGC
>JBBPYI010000154.1:0-7914 GCA_038200075.1 Mycobacteriales bacterium | reverse complement strand
GACGGCAGGGACAGCCGGCGCCCCCAGGCCAGAGCCAGCGCGATGTCGCAGGCCTTGCTGTCGGCGTACGCCTGACGCGGCTCCCGGCTGCCGCCGAGGGCGGTCGGCTTGGGTCGGCCGGAGGCCGCCATGCCAGAGCCGAGCCACAGCAGCCGGTCGGACAGGTGCCCCGCGACCAGCGAGGTCAGCAGGTGCGGGGCCAGCACGTTGACGCCGAAGGTCGTCTCGAAGCCGTCCTCGGTCAACGCAGGCGTGTCCCCGCGGACCCAGACGCCGGCGTTGTGCACCAGCACGTCCAGCGGCTCAGCGCGCAGGCGCTCGCCCAGGGTCCGCACCTGCGCCAGCGACGCCAGGTCGCCGACAACTAGCTCCACGTCGCCGGTCAGAGCATCCACCACCGGGCGTCCGCGCTGCTCGCTCCGGGCGTGCAGAAGCACCCGGTGGCCCTGCGCCAGCAGGGTGCGGGCGGCCATCAGGCCGATCCCGTCGGTCGAGCCGGTCAGGCAGATCGTCGTCATGGCACCAGTCTCGCCGGTGGTCGAGACTGGCTCGTGGCCGACCGCAGCTCCGGCCGTCTGCAGGGCGTCGACGCGGCCCGCGGGCTCGCGCTGCTCGGCATGATCGCCGTGCACGTCCTGCCGAGCGAGGACGCCGACGGCTCGGTGTCGCTGAGCGACCAGCTGGCCAGCGGCCGGTCTGCCGCGACCTTCGCCGTCCTCGCCGGCGTGGGCCTGGCGCTGGCCGGATCGGCCCGCTGGGGCGTACGTCGCCGGATCGCCCTGTTCCTGCGGGCGGCGCTCATCGGTCTGGCCGGGTTGGCGCTCGGCGCCCTCGAGAGCGGGGTCGCCGTCATCCTGGCCTACTACGCCGTGCTGTTCGTGCTCGTGCAGCCGTTCCTGAGCTGGGGTCCGCGGCGGCTGCTCCCGATGGCGGCCGGCATCGCTCTTGTCGTCCCCGTGCTCAGTCAGCAGGTGCGCGACGCCTTGCCCCCGAGAGACACCGCCAATCCGGGCTTGAGCCGCCTCGCCGAGCCGGGGTTGCTGCTGCCGGACCTGCTGGTCACCGGCTACTACCCGGCCCTGGCCTGGACGGCCTACCTGCTCGTCGGGCTGGCCGTCGGTCGCCTGGCGCTGGGGCGTACGCGCACTGCGCTCGGGGTCGCCGCCTCGGGGGCGGCGCTGTTGCTCGGGTCGGTCGCCGTCAGCCGGCTGCTGCTCGGACCTCTCGGCGGGCGGGCGGCGTTGGCGGTCACGACCGATGAGCCGCTCGAGCTCGACAGCGGGTTCTTCGGCAACGTGCCGACCGAGTCGCCCTGGTGGCTCGCGATCGACGCCCCGCACAGCACGACCCCGCTGGACCTGGCCGGCACCACCGGTGCCGGGCTGCTGGTCCTGGGACTGGCTCTGCTCACAGCGACCCGCGCGGCCGTGCTGCTGGCGCCGCTGGCCGCCGCCGGGAGCATGCCGTTGACGCTCTACACGGCGCACGTCGCGCTGCTCGGCGTGACCGACACCGAGGCCCCCCTGCGCTACTACCTGCTGCAGGTCCTGGTGGCCCTGGTTGCTGCGCCGGCCTGGCGTCGGTGGGTCGGACGCGGGCCCTTGGAGGCCGCGCTGGCGCTGCTGACGCGGGCGGTCAGCGGCCGGCCGTGACCGTGGTGCGGCGCTGTCTCGGAGCGGGCTGGACCGGCCGGGTCGAGCCCCGGGACGGTGCGCTGAGCGACCACGATCGCGGCGGGGACCGCTATCGCCGCGGTCACCGCGAGAGGAGCGGCTGAAGCGTGCATGGGGGGCAGGTGTCGGCAGAACCGGGCCGGGCCTGAGCCGTGCCGCCCGGAAGTACTGTCGTCGAAGTGGACGGCAGCCTGGGCATGCGGCGAGCGCTGGCCCGAGCCCGGGATGGCAAGGCGCTCGACGTCGGCGAGGCGACGGTCCTGCTCGCCGCCAGAGGTGGCGATCTCGAGCGGCTGCTCGCTGTAGCGGGCCGGGTCCGCGACGCCGGCCTGGTCGACGCCGGCCGGCCGGGAGTGGTCACGTACTCCCGCAAGGTGTTCATCCCGCTCACCCGGCTGTGCCGCGACCGCTGTCACTACTGCACCTTCGCCACCGTCCCCGGCCGGCTCGCGGTGCCCTTCCTCAGCATCGAGGAGGTTCTCGAGATCGCCCGGCAGGGTGCGGCGCTGGGGTGCAAGGAGGCGCTGTTCACCCTCGGGGACCGGCCCGAGGACCGCTGGGACGCCGCGCGCGCCTGGCTGGACGAGGCCGGCTACGACAGCACCCTGGCCTACGTCCGCGCCTGCGCCATCGCAGTGCTGGAGCAGACCGGACTGCTGCCGCACCTCAACCCCGGCGTGATGACCTGGGCGGAGCTGCAACGACTCAAGCCCGTCGCGCCGTCCATGGGGATGATGCTCGAGACGACGGCGTCGGTCGCGGCGCATGTCGGCAGTCCTGACAAGGACCCCGCGGTGCGGTTGCAGGTGCTGGAGGACGCCGGTCGGCACAGCATCCCGTTCACGACCGGGCTGCTCGTCGGGATCGGGGAGAGCCTGCAGGACCGGGCCGAGACCGTCTTCGCGATCCGGGCAGCGCACCGTCGGCACGGCCATGTGCAGGAGGTGATCGTGCAGAACTTCCGGGCCAAGGACGACACCGCCATGCGGTCGACGCCGGACGCCGACCTGCAGGAGTACGCCGCGGCCATCGCCGTCACGCGGATCGTGATGGGCCCGCGCATGCGGGTGCAGGCGCCGCCGAACCTGGTGGACGTGACCGAGACCGCGCTGCTGCTGCGCGCCGGCGTCGACGACTGGGGCGGCGTCTCGCCGCTCACGCCAGATCACGTCAACCCGGAGCGGCCCTGGCCGCAGGTCGACGTGCTGGCCGCCGCCACCGCTGCAGCGGGCTTCGTGCTGCGCGAACGGCTGACCGCGCACCCTGCCTATCTGTCCGAGCCGTGGCTCGACCCCCGTCTGAGCGCGCACGTCGCGGCACTCGCCGGGCCCGACGGGCTGGCCGCGGACGTACGCCCGACCGGGCTGCTCTGGCAGGAGCCGGACGGCGGGCTGGTGTCGACGGGGCGCACCGACCTGCACGAGAGCGTCGACACGGCAGGACGTCTAGCCGACCGTCGCTCGGACTACTCCGACGTGTACGGCGACTGGGACGCCGTCCGCGAGAGCGTGCCGGCCCAGGTCACGCCCCTCGACAGGGACGTGGCGGCGGCGCTGCGGACCGCCCGGGACCGTCCCGCATCGCTGACGGCCGACCAGGCGCTGGCCCTGATCACCGCCGACGGCGCCGACCTGGAAGCGGTGTGCGCCCTCGCCGACGACGTACGCCGGGACACCGTGGGCGACGACGCCACCTTCGTCGTCAACAGGAATCTCAACTTCACCAACGTCTGCTACACCGGATGCCGCTTCTGCGCCTTCGCGCAGCGCCGCACCGACGCCGACGCCTACAGCCTGTCGCTCGAGGAGGTGGCCGACCGGGCCCGCGAGGCCTGGGACGTCGGGGCGACCGAGGTCTGCATGCAGGGCGGCATCGACCCGCAGCTCCCCGGCACGGCCTATCTCGACCTTGCCCGCGCCGTGAAGAACGCGGCTCCTGGGATCCACCTGCACGCCTACAGCCCGATGGAGGTCGTGAACGGCGCCGCCCGCATGTCGTTGTCGATCCACGACTTCCTGCTGGCCGCGCAGGAGGCCGGCGTGGACAGCCTGCCGGGCACGGCCGCGGAGATCCTGGACGACGACGTCCGCTGGGTGCTGACCAAGGGCAAGCTGCCGACCGCGCAGTGGATCGAGGTGGTGCAGACCGCCCATCGGCTCGGGATCGCGACGACCAGCACGATGATGTACGGCCACGTCGACCAGCCGCACCACTGGGTTGCGCACCTGCAGCTCCTCGCGACGATGCAGGGCGAGACCGGCGGTTTCACCGAATTCGTCCCGTTGCCCTTCGTGCACACCAGCGCGCCGCTGTACCTGGCCGGTGTGGCCCGTCCCGGCCCGACCGAGCGGGACAACCGGGCCGTGCACGCGGTGGCCCGGCTGCTGCTGCACGGGCGCATCGACCACGTGCAGTGCTCCTGGGTCAAGCTCGGCCCGGAGCAGTGCAGCCACGTCCTGCAGGGCGGTGTCGACGACCTCGGCGGGACACTCATGGAGGAGACGATCAGCCGGATGGCCGGGTCGGCCTACGGCTCCCGCAAATCGGTCGAGGACCTCGAGGCCATCATCCGCGCCGCCGGCCGTACACCGCGCCAACGCACCACGGCGTACGGTCCGGTGGACGATGAACGGCACCGCGCCGCACGTCGCGAGGTGCTCCCGCTGCTCTGACGTCCCCGGATTGGCCGGTCCTCGCCACTACGCTGCGCCCACCTCGAGCCTGGGAGTGATCGTGAGCACCGCCGACTACCCGGACGCCCTGACGCGTCGCATCGAGCAGCTGGCAGCCGCCTCGATCGAGGAACCCGAGGGCGAGGGTGCCGCCGTTGCCGCCCTCGTGGGCGCCCTGCGGGCCGAGATCGGCGCCGTACGAGCTGAGCTCGGCTCCCTGCGCTCCGAGACCGGGGCCGTCCGCAGCGATCTGGACGGGCTCGGCGGCAGGCTCACCGGCTCAGTCGCCGCCAGCCGCAGCGAGACCGGCACGCTGGTGCGTAGGGTGGCCGAGCTGTCCACCCGCATCGACAGCGTGGGCGGTCGCATCGACGACGTCCGCAACGGCCTGCCCAGCCTGTCGCGGGAGCTGCGCGAGGGGCTGTCGGACGTACCGGTGCGCACCAGCGCGCGGCTGGACGAGCTGACCGGCGCGCTGACCGACGCTGTTGGCCAGCGGATCAACGGCGTCGCCTCCGACATTCACCGCACGCTGACCGCCGCGCTGGACCGGGAGTCGAAGGCTGCTGACCTGGCGGCCGTGTCCCTTGAGGATGCGCGCGGGGCGCTGGAGTCGCGGCTGGCTGCCCTTGAGGACGCCCTCGACGCGATGAGCGAGCGGCTGGAAGCGCTCGCCAGGGACGGGGCCAGCACTACCAACAGCACGCTGACCTCGCTCACCGGCACAGTGGAGGCGCTCGCCCTGCGCATCGAGGCGGAGGGCCGCGACAACGCCGAGTTGCTGGTCGGGCGGCTGCGCGATGTCACTGAGACCCGCTTGTCCGAGCTCGAGAACACCCTGTTCGACCGGTTGTCCGACACGCTGCGGATCCGTAACGACGAGCTGCGACGCGACGTACTGGCTGCGATCGAGGCCAACCGCGAGCAGGCCGCCGAGGAGCGCGCGGAGGTGGCCGAGCTGGCCTCTTCGGTGCGTGCGGCGCTGGACGGCTTCGGAGCCGTGCTCGAGCGATCGATCGCCGATCTCGGGCGCTCGGTGACCACCGCGTTGAGCGAAGGGCGGGAGGAGAGCAGGACCGAGCTCGATGACGTCACCGACCGCCTGCTCGGCGCCGTGTCGACGCTACGAGCGGAGCTTGCGGTTCGCGACGAGACGGCCACCGGTCTGCTGGCGGGGTTGCAGAGCAGCGTCGAGGGACGCGTTGATGCCGTCCGCACCCAGCTCTCCACGGCCATGACCGTTCTGCGCAGCGACGTGGCCACCGAGCTGGGCACGCTGACGCCCCGCGTCGACGAGCTCGTGGTGGCGGGCACAGCCAGCGGCGAGGCTGTCCGCGCGCTTCGCTCCGACGTGCTGACCACGGTGGAGGAGCTGCGCGACCGCATCGTGGCCACGACCACTGACTCCACCGAGGTGCTTCGCTCGGCGATGACCGAGACCCGCGTCGAGATCGCCGACATCACGCGGGCGCTGCGCGAGGACTTGCTGGACCGGATCGAGGAGAAGTACTCCGGCGTGGCAGATCGGCTCGTCGAGGTGAGCCGGGCCGCTAGTGCAAGCACGGCGGCGGCCCGCGAGTCCGGCGAGCGCCTCGCGGCGCTGACGTCAACCGGTGAGGACAGTCGTCGCGAGGTCGCGCAGCGGTTGGCGGCGCTCGACGACGCGGTCGCCTCGAGGCTCGCTGCGCTCGACACGACCGTCACGCGGCGGGCTGACGAGCTGCAAGGCGCGATGACGACCAGAGTCGACGAGCTCAACAACGCGGTCACCAGCCGCGTCGACGAGCTGCAGTCCGTCATGACCCGTCGCGTCGACGAGCTGCAGAGCGGGGTCGCCGGGACCGTCTCGGCGCTGGAGTCGGGACTGGGGGAGCAGGTCACCGGGTTGCAGGGCGCCCTGGACGGCGGGCTGCGCAGCATGGACGAGCTGCTGGGTGCCGCCACGACCAGCGTGCGGGTGGCCGATGAGCAGATCACCGCGCTGGTGGGCCAGGCAGCGAGGCACCGCGAGGAGGTCGAACAGCTGCTCGAGGTGGTGCGCGACGACGTCGTCGAGGCCGGTCGCGATCTGCGCAAGGAGCTCATCGGCAAGACCGAGTCGGGACTGACCGAACTGGCCGAGCGGCTCACGGTGCTCGACGTGACGGTGGACGAGCGGCAGGCCGATGTCGTCGAGCGGCTCGCCGGGCTCGACGCTGTCATCGAGCGCACCAAGGCCGCCACCGAGCGGGTGACGGCGGGTCTGGCCGATGTCGGCGTCTCGGCCGACTCGCTGACCGACACGGTGTCGGGCTTTCGATCGGAGTGGCCGACCCGCACCTTCGAGGTCGTGCAGGGCGCCAAGGCTGTCGCGGAGGGCGTCGTGCGCGACATCCGGGCTGAGGTCCAAGCGCAGTTGGAACAGGTCCGATCTGAACTGGCCCGGGCCGTCGAGGGCGTCGAGGACGCCTCCAGCGGCATCAGCAGCGGCACCGATCGGCTCTCTCGTGCTGGCAGGGTGCTCGTCGGCTACCTCGAGCAGCGCGACCGGCTGCTGGAGGCCGAGCGTGACCAGGTCCTGCACGAGGTGCTCGACAGCTTCGCGGCCGGCTTGTCTTCCAAGGAGCGCACGGCCCTCGCGGGCCGGGTGGGTGATGCCGTGAGTCGGCGACGTGACTCGCGTGACGCCGACCGCTACCGCTCTGCGGTCGGCGAGCCGGCCCCCTTGGTCGTGGACCTGCCGGACGAGGTCCGAGACCTGGAGTCTGACGATGCCCGGACGGCTCGCAAGGCCGGGGCCGAGAAGCGCGAGTCCCGCGCCACGCGTCGGGCCGAGCCGCCGGCACCAGCCCGGCCGACCCCGGGTCGCGCGGAGGCTCCCGCCGTCGCGACGCGGCCGTCTGGTTCCGACTCCGCACCCCCGGCCACGACGAAGGCCGCGGCTACGAAGACCGTGCCGGCGCCGGCGGCCGTCAAGCAGGCGCCGGCCAAGCAGGCAGGGGTCCCGAAGGCAGGGGTCAAGAAGGCGCCGGTCAAGAAGGCGCCGGCCAAGAAGGCAGGGGCCCCGAAGGCGGCGGCGGGGCAGTCACCCGGAAGCGAGATGTCCACCGATCCTGAGAAGGACTCCGTGACGCGTCCGGATCCGACTGCGGACGCCGGCGTTGTGGACCAGGCCCCGCCTGACGCCCCGCAGGAGGCCGCCCTGACGCCTGGCACCGAGAGCGCGTCCACGGCCGAGCAGCCGCTCGAACGTCCGGCCAAGAACGCCCCTGCGCCGGCGCGGACCGCACGGGTGTCCGCAGGGGATCGACGGGCCCGGGTGGACGTCATGCCCGAGGCGCGCAGTCCGGAGGTGGCCCTTGAGGCCGCCGCTCCCGCTCCCGGGCCGACGGTCAAGCCAGCTCCCGACAAGGCCGCTCCCGACAAGGCCGCCGACAAGACGGCCTCCGACACGGCCCCGGCAGAGGCGGAGCCGGCCCAGGAGACCTCCTGGGCCAGCCGCTCGGCCGGACCGGCGGCGCTGGACGACGACGAGCAGGACGACGACGTCAGCGTGCGCAGGCTCTTTCGCCGCCGCAAGCCCTGACCGG
>JBBPYI010000153.1:0-3143 GCA_038200075.1 Mycobacteriales bacterium | reverse complement strand
CGCCCGAGGAACCACCCGGGGTCAGTGTCGGCTCCCACGGGTTCCCGGTTGTGCCGTGCACCTTGGTGGAGGTGTAGGCAACCAGGCCCAGCTCGCTCGCGGTGGTCTGCACGACCGGGATGGCGCCGGCGGCGCGCAGACGCTCGACGTGCACGGCCGTGTGGTCCCAGGTGGTCCCATCGAGCAAGGCAGTGCCGTAGGCCGCGGGCCAGCCGGCGACGGCCTCGAGCTCCTTCACGGCGAAGGGGACGCCCCCCAGGGGCAGCGACACGTCGGCGACGGCTGCTGCGGCCCTGGCAGCCTCGCTGTCGACGTGGCAGACCGCTCCCAGCGACGACGACCCGACGGCGACCAGCGTCGCCTCCAGAGCCTCGGACGGGCTGATCGTCCCGGCGCGGAAGGCATCCACCAGCGAGCAGGCGTCGCCTGCCCAGGCGGGGGTGGTGGCCACGGTGGGAGCTCCAGGTCAGGACGACGACGTGCCGGTTGGACATCAATCTACGTGCATTCGGCGATCCGCAGGCATCCTCAGAGCGTGAGCAGCCCTGAGCCAGACCTGCACGACCTCGATGACCGCCCCGGTGACCCCGTCGTCATCCAGACCTGGTTGGGCGCACCGGCCCTGTCCTACGCCCGCCGCCCCGCAACCGTCCTGGATGTCCTGGACCGGGCCGTGCGCCTGTTCGCCGACCGCACCGTCTTCGTCGACGCCGACGGGACGGCTGTGACGTACGCCGGCTTCGCCGCTCGCGTCCAGACCGGCGCGGCGGCGCTCACCGCCCGCGGCCTCAGGCCCGGCGACACCGTGGCCGTGGCGTCGGGCAACGTGCTGGACCTGGCCGTAGCGGTCTTCGCCTGCGCCCGAGCGCGGGTGGTGATGGTCGGACTCAACACCCGCCTTGCGCCGGCGCAGTGGGCCTGGATGACAGAGCACTCGCGCGTACGCCTGGCGTTGGCCGGGCCCGCCTACCTCGCCGACCTGCCGGGCAGCGAGCCGCTGGGCGCCTTCCTGCGCAGCGTGCCGGAGCGGCCCTGGGAGCTCACCGACGCCGACCGGCCTGCGCAGGACACGACCTATGCCGTCGTCTACACCTCCGGTACGACCGGCCGTCCCAAGGCCTCTCGGGTGGTGCATCGCGCGTCGGTGCACTCCGGCATGAGCTATCAGCGGGTGCTGCAGCTCCTACCGTCCGACGTGACGGCCGTGCTGTTCCCGATGTACTACATCTCCGCCATGCACGCCCACGTCATCCCGGCGATGCTCGCCGGCGCGAGCTGCGTGCTCGTCGACACCCAGAGCCCCCGTGCGTACGTCGCGCTGCTGGCCGAGCACCACGTGAGCTGGGCGTACGCCGTTCCGTCGTGGTGGCGACTGTGTCTGCGCGACAGCGGTTTCCGGGACCTGCCCGCCCTGACCCGGCTCGCCGCAGGCGGCGCGTTCTTTCCCGCCGACCTGATCGCCGCGCTGCGCGAACGACTGCCGGGCGTGCGGCTGCACGACGTCTACGGCCTGTCCGAGACGCACTCCCCCGGCTGCATCGCGACCGACGAGGACCTGCGCGACCACCCCGGCAGCGTCGGGCGACCACTGGACTGCATGCAGGCGCAGGTGCGTGGCGACGACGGCGCTGTGCTCGGCCCGGGGCAGGCGGGCGAGCTGTGGCTGCGCGGCTCGCTCGTCACGACCGGCTACGCCTTCGACGAGCAGGCCACCGCCGCCGCCATCGTGGACGGCTGGTTCGACACCGGCGACATCGCCCGGCTCGATCGAAGTGGACGGGCGACGATCCTGGATCGCAGCAAGGACATGATCAACCGTGGTGGCACGAAGGTGTTCTCAGCCGAGGTGGAGGAGCTGCTGCGCCGCCACCCCGCGGTCGACGACGCGGCCGTGATCGGGTTTCCGGACGCGCTCGCAGGCGAGTCCATCGCGGCCTACGTCGTGGCGACCGCTCCGTTGACCGCCGGTGAGGTGCGGGCCTGGGTGCGTGACGGCATGGCCGACTACGCCTCACCCAAGCGGGTCGAGTTCGTCGACGCGCTGCCCCGCAACGCGGTAGGCAAGACCGACAAGCAGGAGCTGCGTCGTAGGTTGGCGCCGTGACCCTGCTGGCCGGCAAACGCCTGGTTGTCACGGGGGTGCTCACCGAGCAGTCGATCGCCAGCGCTGTTGTGCGGGTGGCCCGCGAGCAGGGCGCCGAGGTGCTGCTGACCTCACCGCTGTGTCGCGGGCTGTCGGTCACCTCTCGCGTCGCCCCCCGGATCGGCGTGGACTCCGACGTGCTCGAGCTGGACGTGCTGCTGCCCGACGACCTCGCAGGCCTTGCCCAGTCCGTCCGAGCTGCCGGCTGGGACCGCGTCGACGGGGTGGTGCATGCGATGGCCTACCTGCCCGAGCACGAGGCGGCGGCGGGCTTCGTCGGCCAGCCCTGGTCCGTGGTCAGTGAGGTGCTGCAGGTCGGGGCATGGTCGCTCGCCGCAACCGTCAACGCGCTGCGACCCCTGCTGACGAGGGGGTCGTCGGTCGTCGGCCTGCACCTCGACCCCGACCGCGCCTGGCCCGGTCAGGACTGGCTCGGGGTTGCCCACGCCGCCCTGGCGGCCACCGCCCGTTATCTGGCGCGCGATCTCGGCCCCGAGGGCGTACGCGTCAACCTCATCGCCTGCGGACCGCAGAAGACCCTGCTCGCCAAGGCTGTCCCGGGCGCCGAGGCGTTTGCCGCCGACTGGGCCCGAAGGGCGCCGCTGGGGTGGGACCCGACTGACCGGACGGCCGTGGCCAAGGCCGCCGTCGCCCTGCTCTCGGACTGGTTCCCGGCGACAACCGGCTCGGTGGTGCACGTCGACGGAGGAGCACACGCCGTCGGGTCGACCTAGATTCATCCCATGACCTCCCCTGTCGTCAAGGTGGCCACCGAGCTGTCCCGCGAGCTCGCCGCCGATGCCGCTCGCCTTGAGCGCGAGGGCGTCGACCGCGCCGTGGTCGACCGCATGGCGGCCGCCGGCCTGCTCGCCGTCGCCGGCCCCCCCGACCTCGGCGGTGCCTGGCCGGCCGAGCAACGCCAGGTCGCCGAGCTGCTTGCCGGCGCCAGCCCCGACGCGTGGTTCGTGTGGTTCCAGCACGGCCCGGTCGTGAAGATGCT
>JBBPYI010000152.1:0-5257 GCA_038200075.1 Mycobacteriales bacterium | reverse complement strand
GGCTCCTCTGGTGGTCTCTGCCAGGAGGAGGGCCGTCTGCAGGACCAAAGCAGCCGCATGCACGTCGCGGCAAACCCGCCCGCCTACCTCCGCGTGGGCCTTCACCGCTGAGGTCCGTCGCACCCTCGGCCCACCTCAACGGTCGTGATGACTTGTGACGCGGAGCACGATCACAAAGCGCTGAACACATCCTGAACACATGATCTTGCCGGAGACGACGCTGGCCTTTCACCGTTAGAGGTGAAAGGCCAGGTCAGGTGGGGTGCGCCGCCAGGGACTTGAACCCCGAACCCGCGGATTAAGAGTCCGCTGCTCTGCCAATTGAGCTAGCGGCGCGCGTGATGCAGGTGGAGACGATAGCAGTCCGCTACGGAGCCTCATCAGCAGGTGAGGGGGGCGGAACGACGCCCAGGGGCCGCAAGCCCTCGGCCTGCCTGGCGTCCCGCAGCAGCAGGGCGAACTCCTCCGGGTGGGACTCGACCAGCGCGTCCGACGCCGCTCGCCGGGCCCGCCGCTCGCGCACCTCGAGGTCCCCCGATCCGACGGTCCCGAGCAGCGGCTGCCGCGGGCCGGACTCGACGGCAGGAGCCGGGGGCCGAGGCGCACGGGTGGTGCGTACTACCGGGGCGGCACGCTTGCGGACGGTCGGCTCTGGCGCGGTCAGACAGACGTTGCACGTCGTCGCCGCACCGTCGAACTCCTCACCGGCACGCACCTTGCGGCACGTGTCGCACTTGCGCCAGGCGCTCACACAACCCCCACGTCGACCAGCTCGTTCACGACTCCCACCGTACGTCCCGCGCACCCGTGGTCGACGTGCCGCCCGGCGTACGGCACCGTGTGGCCCACACCACGTCGACCCAGGAGGACCATCCGTGAGCGAGTCCGTCGTCAGCACCATGCAGGACGCCCAGCTGACCATCGGGAGCCTGCTGCAGCACGGCGCCCGGGTCTACGCGACCAGCGTCGTACGCACCTTCGAGGGTGACGGGGTGCGTGAGGCGACGTACGCCGAGGTGGCCGAGCGCTCGGCGCGGCTGGCGGGGGCGCTGGCCGGCCTCGGCATCGGTCAGGGCGATCGGGTGGGGACGTTCCTGTGGAACACCCAGGAGCACCTGGAGGCCTATCTCGCCGTGCCGTCCATGGGCGCGGTGCTGCACACGCTCAACCTCCGGCTGTTCCCTGAGCAGCTGAGCTACGTCGTCAACCACGGCCAGGACAAGGTCGTCATCGTGGACGCGACGGTGCTGCCGCTGCTGGTGAAGGTGGCCGCCGAGCTGACCACCGTGGAGCACTACGTCCTCATCGGTGACGCCGACACCAGCGGGCTCGGCGACGTGCCGGTCCACCGCTACGAGGACCTGCTGGCGGCGGCCGACGGCGCGTACGACTGGCCCGAGCTGGACGAGCGCACGCCGATGGCCATGTGCTACACGAGCGGCACGACGGGCAATCCGAAAGGTGTCGTCTACAGCCACCGGTCCACCTGGCTGCATTCCCTCGCGAGCTGCACCGGCAACGGTTTCGCGCTGTCCGAGCACGACTCGGTCCTGCCGGTCGTGCCGATGTTCCACGCCAACGCCTGGGGGCTGGCCTACTCGGGCTGGATGGCGGGCGCCGACTTCGTCATGCCGGGTCGCTTCCTGCAGGCCGAGCCGCTCGCGCGGATGATCGCTGAGCTGAGACCGACTGTGGCTGGGGCGGTTCCGACGATCTGGAACGACCTGCTGTCCTACGTCGACGAGCACAAGACCGACCTGACGTCGTTGCGGCTGGTTGCCTGCGGGGGGTCGGCCGTACCGCTCAAGCTCATGCAGCGCTTCGAGAACGACCACGGCATGCACATCGTGCAGGCATGGGGAATGACCGAGACCTCGCCGCTCGCCGCCATCGCGCACGTGCCGGCCGATGCGCCGGAGCAGGAGCACTGGACGTGGCGCTCGCGCACGGGCCGCATCGCCGTCGGCGTGCAGATGCGTCTGGTCGACGACCTGGGTCAGGTGCTGGCGTGGGACGGCGAGTCGGTCGGGGAGATCCAGGTGAAGGGCCCGTGGATCACCGGCGCCTACCACCTCGACGACGACCTAGACAAGTTCATGGACGGCTGGCTGCGGACCGGCGACGTCGCGACGGCCTACCCCAACGGCATGCTCCAGATCACCGACCGCAGCAAGGACGTCATCAAGTCGGGCGGGGAGTGGATCAGCTCAGTCGAGCTGGAGAACACCCTCATGGCGCACCCGGCGGTCTTTGAGGCGGCGGTCGTCGCGGTACCCGACCAGCGGTGGGACGAGCGACCGCTGGCCTGCGTCGTGCTACGCCCTGGTCAGGTCGTGAGCCCGCAGGAGCTGACCGACTTCCTGTCCGACAAGGTCGCCAAGTGGTGGCTGCCCGAGCGGTGGAGCTTCATCGACGCGGTGCCCAAGACCAGCGTGGGCAAGTTCGACAAGAAGGTGCTGCGCAAGAGCTACGCCGACGACGAGCTCGACGTCACCACCCTCTGACCCCTTCTCACCCGCTGATCATGGCGTTGTGGCACGCCTCCACGCTCGGCCTGCGTGTCACGACTCCATGATCGGCGCCGGGTTGGGGCTGGTGGGGGTGGGGGTGGTGGTGACGAGGACGGCGCCGTCGGCGACCTGATCGCCGACGGCGACATGCACATCCGTGACGGCGCCTGCTGCGCCGGCGCGTACGGAGTGCTCCATCTTCATCGCCTCCAGCACCACCAGCACCTGCCCCTGGGTGACAGCAGCACCGACCTCGACGTCCAGGCGTACGACCGTGCCGGGCAGCGGGGCGGTCAGTGCGCCGGCTGCCAGTCCCGAGCCAGGTAGCGGGTAGCGCTCGGCCTCCACCAGCACCGAGGAGCCGAGCGGGGAGTCGACGTACGCCGTCGCGCCGTCCAGGTGCACGTCGTAGCGGCGACGCAGACCGTCGACCTCGAGGTCCACCAGGTCCGGTGCGGCGGCCCACACCCGCAGTCCCTCGAGCACGACGCCGTTGATCTGCACGACGTCGTTGCCGTAGCCGACGTCCAGGTCGCGACCGTCCACGGCGTACGACGTGGTCTGCAGGGTGCTGCGCAGGTTGCGCCAGCCCGCCGGGAGGTCGCCGAGCACGTGGGCCTCGGCCCGACGCGCCGCCGCGCCGGCCAGTGCGGCCGCGGCGGCATGACAGCGCAGTCCGGCCTCGTCGAGTCGTGAGCGCCCGAGCTCGGCCGGGTCGTGTCGCTGCAGGAAGGAGGTGTCGACCTCGCCGGCCAGCCAGGCCGGGGAGCGCAGGACCGCGACAAGCAGGTCGCGGTTGGTGGTCACGCCGTGGAGCTGGGCAGCGGCCAGGGTTGCCGCGAGGCGGGCCGAGGCGAGCTCCCGTGTGTCGGCGTGCGCCACGACCTTGGCGAGCATCGCGTCGTAGTGGACGCCGACGACCGACCCGGTCTCGACGCCGGAGTCCACCCGGATCCCCTCGCCGACAGGGATCGAGAAACGAGTGAGAACCCCTGTCGCAGGCAGGTAGTCGCGCGTCGGGTCCTCGGCGTAGAGGCGCGCCTCGATGGCGTGACCGTGCAGCCGCGCCTGCGTCGCAGCCTCCGGGAGTGGCTTGCCCTGCGCCACCAGCAGCTGGAGCGCGACGAGGTCCAGACCGGTGATCAGCTCAGTGACCGGGTGCTCGACCTGCAGGCGGGTGTTCATCTCCAGGAAGGCCGGCGTGCCGTCCGGGGAGACGACGAACTCGACGGTGCCGGCTCCGGTGTAGCCCACGGCTCGGGCCGCCGCGACCGCCGCGTCGCACAGTCGCTGCCGCAGTGCGTCGTCGACCGCGGGGGAGGGCGCCTCCTCGAGCACCTTCTGGTGGCGGCGCTGCACCGAGCAGTCCCGCTCGAACAGCGCCGCGCACGTGCCGAAGGTGTCGGCCATGACCTGTACCTCGATGTGGCGGGGTCTCTCGACGTAGCGCTCGAGGAAGACCGTCCCGTCGCCGAAGGCGGAGCTGGCTTCCCGTCCGGCGCTGTCGACGGCGGCCGACAGCTCGTCGGCAGCGGCGACGATCCGCATGCCCCGTCCGCCTCCGCCGGCGCTGGCCTTGACCAGCACGGGATAGCCGATGTCAGCGGCCGCGGCCAGGAGCTCGTCCGGGGACAGCCCGGTGGCGTCGGCGCCCGGCAGGCAGGGAACCCCCGCGTCGGCCATCAGTCGTTTGGCCGCGAGCTTGCTGCCCATGGCGCGGATCGCCTCGACCGGCGGCCCGACCCAGGTCAGGCCGGCGGCGAGCACGGCAGCGGCGAAGTCAGCGTCCTCGGAGAGGAAGCCGTAGCCCGGATGCACGGCGTCTGCGCCGGCGGCCAGGGCAGCCGCGACCACGAGATCGCCGCGCAGGTAGGTGTCGGCCGGGGCCGAGCCCGGCAGCCGCACCGAGGTGTCGGCCTCGCGGACGTACGGCGCGTCGGCGTCGGCGTCGCTGAACACCGCGACGGTGGACAACCCCATGGACCGGGCTGTGGCGAAGATGCGGCGGGCGATCTCGCCCCGGGTCGCGACCAGCAGGCTGCGCATCACATCCGCCAGACGCCGTAGCCGCGGGCGCCCTGCACGGGGCCGTTGTGGATGACCGACAGGCACAGGCCCAGGACCGTGCGGGTGTCGCGAGGGTCCAGGATGCCGTCGTCGTAGACCCTGCCGCTGTTGGCCATGGCCAGGGACTCGCTCTCGATCTGGGCCTCCACCAGCTCTCTCATCTGGGCGTCGGCCTCCTCGTCGTAGGGCACGCCGCGCGACTCGGCGGACTGCCGGGACACGATCGACAGGACTCCTGCCAGCTGGGCCGGCCCCATGACCGCGGACTTCGCACCGGGCCAGGAGAACAGGAAGCGTGGGCCGTACGCCCTTCCGCACATGCCGTAGTGGCCGGCGCCGTAGGACGCGCCCAGGACGATCGTGATGTGCGGGACGGTGCTGTTGCTGACGGCGTTGATCATCTTGGCGCCGTCCTTGATGATGCCCCGCTGCTCGTAGTCCTTGCCGACCATGTAGCCGGTGGTGTTCTGCAGGAAGACCAGCGGGGTGTCGGCGGAGTTGGCCAGCTGGATGAACTGCGCTGCCTTCTCGGACTCCTCGCTGAACAGCACGCCTCGTGCGTTGGCCAGCACCCCGACGGGATAGCCGTGCACGGACGCCCAGCCGGTGACCAGGGAGCTGCCGTAGAGCGGCTTGAACTCATCGAAACGGGAGCCGTCGACGACCCGCGCCAGGACGTC
>JBBPYI010000151.1:0-3593 GCA_038200075.1 Mycobacteriales bacterium | reverse complement strand
CGTGGAGGTCGTCAGCACGTCCAGCCGCAAGAACGACCGCTTCTTCAAGCCGGTGGAGTACGCCGCGGCGGGTGTTCCGGCGTACTGGCGGATCGAGACCGAGCCTGACGTCGTCCTGCACGTCCACCGGCTGGTCGCGGGGCGCTACGAGCTGGTCCAGGAGGTCAGGGGCCTGGGGCAGGTCGAGGTGCCGTTTCCGATGACGATCGACGTGCCAGCCCTGGTGCCACCCGTGCTGGAAGGCTGACAGCGGCCCTCAGCGGGTGCGACGCAGCAGGTCGTGCTCGTCCAGCGCCGACGGCAGCACCTGTCCGAGCAGCTCGTCCCGATCCATCTGAGCGGTGTCACCTAGCACGGCGGCCAGCGACTCGAGGCAGGCGAGTCCGGCGGTGAGAGTGCCGTGTCGGCCCAGCTTCTGGGCCGTCTTGTCCGGATCGGCCGACGACTCGGCGGTCAACCACGGTGACAGGTCGGCGGCGGCGGCGTCATGGGCCGGCGCCTCTCGCAGCAGCGCGGCCATCAGCCAGCGGGCGCCGCGGGGACCGCCTGGCACCCCGGCCAGCAGCTCGCTCACCTGGGCCCGCCGGACGTCGGCCTCGGCGGTGTGGTCGACGTGGGCGAGCAGCTGGGAGGTCGCGCAGACCAGGCCGTCGAGCAGGTCGGCGCCCTCGACGTCGTCCGCCAGCAGCTCGGTCAGCAGGTCGACAGACAGCTCGCGATCGCGACCGTCGACGTAGGCCCGCAGGGTCGCCTCGGCGGCCACCGGCGCGGGGACGGCGAGCCAGGACCCGGGCCCGACCTGTCCGCGGCTGCGGGCGTACGGCGCGAGCTCCCGACAGGCCCGCACGGCGGCCGCGATGTCGGGATCGGAGTCCGTCATCAGGGTCTCGATCGCGTGCACCGGCGCTGCGATGCGGTCGGTGCTGCGTCCGGCCACCCGCAACGCAGCGGCGGCCAGTGCTGCCGCGGTGGCGCGCAGCCAGGACAGGCCTGGGCTGCCCTCGGCCGCTACCCGGCCGGCCAGCGGGTCGACGTCGCTGTCGGCACTCGCGAGGTCGGCCCAGAGCCCGGCCAGGCGCAGCAGAGCTGCGTCGTCGACCATGCCGAGGCGGCGCAGCAGGTCGTCGTCCTCGAGCTCGGCGCCGAGCTGGGCGCGCGCCAGCCGGGCCACCAGGCTGACGGCCGCGCGGACGGTCTCGTCGCGGTCGGAGGACTCCAGCAGGACGGTCATGGCCGTCTCGATCTGACCGTGGCCGGTGGCAGCCAACGCCGGGGGCAGCGCCGACAGCAGCCGCAGCGCCTCGGTCTCGAACGGCCCGGTCTGCGCGGTCACGGCGTCCAGCGCGTCAGAGGAGGCCAGGTCGAAGGCAGTGACGAGCGAGGCGCACAGCCGCGCGCCGAGCTCGACCGTGAAGTCCTCCGGGGCCAGCTCGAGCGCCCGCACGACGGCGGTCGTCGCGGTCTCGGCCTCCAGGCTGCCGCGGTAGCTGAACAGCACGGCTGACGCGAGCGTCTGCGCGGGGGAGCGGTCGACTGCGCGGTCGTGCGCGTCGTCGTGCAGCAGCAGGTCGAGATCCTCGGCCAGCCAAGGGGTCAGGCGTCCGCGCAGGGCCTCGGTCAGGTCGGTGACCGGGATCTGCAGCTCAGCCGCCAGGCGCTCGCAGTCCGCTGCCTGCGCCCAGAACGCCCCCTCCGGCTCGGAGTCGACGAGGGCGAGCAGCACCATGCGGCCGTCGTCCCCGGGCTGGCCGGGCAGCGCCGCGACGAACGGCGCGATCGGCAGCTGCCAGGCCAGCGACACCCCGTCGGTCAGCACCCGCAGCGTCAGCGTCGCGGACCCGGGGCCGTCGCCGTGCACGTCTACCCGGGCGGGCGCGTCGCGCAGGTCGACCCCTGCCGGCAGGAAGGTGTGCAGCAGGACGGCGGGCTCGAGGGTGTCGCCGGCGTGGGCGTGCACGACGGCTCCGGCGGCCACCGCGTAGACGGGTGGGTGGTGCTGCTCGGGGGCGGTCATGACGCCTTGCTGACCGAGCTCATGTTGAAGTCCGGCACGCGCAGGGTCGACATCCGCGCCCACGTGACGTCATCGCTCCACTCCCGCGGCAGGCAGGTGACGCTGCGGCCGATCTCGGACACCCGCCCGAGCAGGTCGACCGGGCTCTCGTTCCAGCGGAAGTTGTTGACCGCGCCCACGACCTGGCCGTCCTCGACGAGATAGACCCCGTCCCGGGTCAGGCCGGTGAGCAGCAGCGTCTCCGGGTCGACCTCGCGGATGTACCACATGCAGGTCAGGAGCAGCCCGCGTCCGGTCGAGGCCACCATCTCATCGGTGCTGGCCGTCCCACCGCCGTCGAGGGTGAGGTTGTGGACGTACGGCGTGACGGCGCTCTCAGTGCTGGCCGCGGTCGCCCGGGTCCGGATCAGAGCGTTCAGGGATCCGTCGCGGACCCAGTCGCTCGCCGTGAGAGCCAGCCCGTTGTCGAAGACGCTGGACATCGCCGAGGAGGCGGTGGCGACCACGAACGGAGTGACCGCCAGCGCAGGGTCGTGCGGGTCGCTCGACAGGCGCAGACCGGCCGGGCCCAGGTGCTCCCCGACACGGGTGCCGCCGCCGGCGCGACTGAAGACGGTTCGGCCCTCGTCTGCCTCGCGACCCGCAGCGGTCCAGTACAGATAGGTCATCAGGTCGGCGACCGCGCTCGGCGGCAGCAGCGTCTCGTAGCGGCCGGCGGGCAGCTCGACCTGCCGGGCGCCCCAGCCCAGGCGGCGCCGCACCTCGGCGTCCAGGGTGGGGATCGACAGGTCGCTCCAGTCGCGGGTGTGCTGCCCGACCCAGCTCGAGCCGCCGGAGCTCTTGCCGGTCAGCTCGACGTAGCCGGTGGGCTGCGCGTGTCGCAGCCGCAGCCCGGTCGAGGAGCCCAGCCAGGTCGTGGTGACGTCGTGGGAGGCGTAGCCGTAGAGCGAGACGCCATCGGCGCGCGCGGCCCCGAAGCGGTCCCCGAGATCGGTGGCGACGCGCGCGAAGACGGCCGGGGAGGTCTGTTCGGCCGGCTCGGAGAAGTCCTGCTGGGCAGCGCCTTCCACGAGCGGGCCGTAGTCCTCGGCAGGAGCGCCGTCGCGGGCGGCCCGCTCACTGGCGCGGACGAGCGACTCGAGGTCGTCCAGGACGCTGGCGCTGCGGACCCCGACCGACTCCCCGATGACGCTGATGACGGAGACCGACCGGCCGCTCATCGCGCCGTTGGTCGTCAGGGTGTTGCCGGCCCAGCGCAGGTTGGCGCTGCTGGACTCGCGCACCACGACCATGACGCCGTCGGCGCGCGACAGCGACAGGCACCGCTCGACGGTGTCTGCGCCGGTCGTCATCGCCCGCCCTCCCGCGCCGTGTTCAGGACGCTCACGCCACGGAACAGCGCCGACGGGCAGCCGTGCGAGACCGCAGCGACCTGGCCGGGCTGGGCCTTGCCGCAGTTGAACGCTCCGCCGAGCACGTAGGTCTGCGGTCCGCCCACCGCCTCCATCGACCCCCAGAACTCCGTGGTCGTCGCCTGGTAGGCGACGTCGCGCAGCTGTCCCACCAGGCGACCGTCCTT
>JBBPYI010000150.1:0-2663 GCA_038200075.1 Mycobacteriales bacterium | reverse complement strand
CTGGAGGGCGAGCAGGTCGTCGCCGACTACGCCTTCGCGACCCGGCCCAGCGGCGCACCCGGCATCGCCCACGGGGGCCTGGTCTCCGCGCTCGTCGACGACCTGCTCGGCTACACCCTCTACGTCGTGCGTGAGCCTGGGGTCACCCGGCGGCTCGAGGTCGACTTCCTGCGACCGGTCCTGGTCGGCACGTCGTACGCCGTGCGTGGTCGGGTCGACCGCCGCGAAGGGCGCAAGGTGTTTACGTCGTGCGAGGGGACAGCCCCTGACGGCACGGTCGTGTTCAAGGGCACGGGGTTGTTCATCGTCGTGCCGTTGTCCCACTTCTCTTCAGCCACAGGCGAATCAGCTGACGGGCAGGGACCGGTTGCCCTCTAGGGACGACGGGTCGGGGTCCGACGGCTGAGCAGCGCCGCCAGCGCCATCCGGCGCAGCAGCCGTGCGAGCTCGTCGGGCGGCACCACCTGCGAGGTGAAGGCCGTCCCGTTGAGCATGGCCAGCGTGGAGCCGGTCACGACGGCGACCTCTGCCGGCGTCAGATCCTCACGCAACGCGGCAAGCGTCTGGAGCCAGGGCTGCTCGTACTCGCGCATCCGGCGTCGAAGCGAGCGGCGCACGTCGTCCGACAGTGAGCGCGCCTCGCGGACCCAGACGCCGATCAGGGCGCGCTCGGAGCAGGTGAACGCCACGTGCAGGTCGACCAGGCCCTCCAGCGCGGTGTACGGCTCGTCGACCGTGCCCAGGATCTGCTGTGCGCCCTGCAGCATCCGCGTCATGGCGCTGTCGCACAGCGACTCCAGCAGGGCCTGCTTGCTGGAGAAGTGGCGGTAGACACCCGGACCGCTGATGCCCGCTGCAGCGCCGATGTCGTCGATGCCGACGGCGTGGAAGCCGCGGGTCGAGAACAGCTGCGCTGCGGCCTCGAGCAGCTGCTCGCGACGGGGCGGGGCGGCAGCAGAGGTCACGCCTGCAAGGATACCGACTGCTGTTAGCGTCCGTTCACATCTCGAGGAGGCCCCCATCGCCACCGATGTCCTGCCGTTGCTGGCTGACCTGCGCGCCGAACAGCACGACCTCGCCGGGCTCGTCGAGACCGTCGACCTCGACGCACCGACGCCGGCGCAGGGCTGGACGGTCCGTGACACCGTTGCGCACCTGGCGGGCAGCGATGTCGAGGCCGAGCGGGCGGCGGCCCGCCCGCAGGACTTCCTCGACGGTCTGGGCGCCGTCGCGGCCGACATCGAGGGCTTCCTGACAGGGCAGCTGCTCGCGCGCCGCGAGCTGACGCGTGAGCAGCTCACGGCGGACTGGCAGGGCGGATTCGACCAGCTCCTGACGGCGCTGGCCGCGGTACCCGACGGCACGAAGATCCCCTGGTACGGCCCGCCGATGAGCCCGGCGTCCTTCGCCACGGCCCGGCTGATGGAGTACTGGGCGCACGGCCAGGACGTCGCCGATGCGGCCGGGGCCATCCGCACCCCGACCGCGCGGCTGCGCCACATCGTCCACCTCGGGGTGCGGACCCGCGGATTCGCGCAGGTCAACCGCGGCCTCGAGCCCGACCCCACCCCGGTGGCGGTGGAGCTCACGGCGCCGGACGGGTCTGCCTGGAGCTACGGGGATCTCGGCGCCGAGCAACGGGTGACCGGGACGGCCCTCGACTTCTGCCTGCTGGTCACTCAGCGGCGCCATCGCGACGACCTCCGGCTCCAGACGCACGGCGCCGCCGCCGACGCGTGGCTCGACGTAGCGCAGGCCTTCGCCGGTCCACCCGGACCCGGCCGCGAAGCCTTGGGGGAGCGGCCGTGACCGACCCGTGGACGACCCCCGAGCGCAAGGCGCTGCGGGCGCTCGCCCGCGACCTGGTGGCCCGGGAGATCGCCCCCCACATCGCGCAGTGGGAGACCGACGGCGAGCTGCCGCGCTCGCTGCACCGGGCCTTCGCGGACGCCGGACTGCTCGGGGTGTCCTTCCCCGAAGATCTGGGCGGAGGCGGCGGCGACCCGGTCGACAGTGCCATCGTCACCGAGGAGATCCTGCTCAGCGGTGGCAGCGGTGGCGTGGTGGCCTCGCTGTTCACCCACGGCATCGCGATCCCCCACATCGCGCGCAACGGCTCGGGCGAGCTGGTGGACCGCTACGTGCGCCCGGCCCTGGCCGGCCGCAGCATCGGAGCGCTGGCGGTCACCGAACCGGGCGGCGGCTCCGACGTCGCGGGACTGCGCACGACCGCAGTCCGGGATGGTGACAGCTGGGTGGTCAACGGCGGCAAGACCTTCATCACCTCGGGCGTACGCGCTGACTTCCTCACCACGGCTGTCCGCACGGGAGGCCCTGGCCACGGGGGCATCTCGCTGCTCGTCGTCGACGCGGGAACGCCGGGGCTCACGGTCGACCGGCGGCTGGACAAGATGGGCTGGCGCTGCTCGGACACGGCCGAGCTGGGCTTCCAGGACGTCCGCGTCCCGCTCAGAAACCTCATCGGCGAACAGGGCTCGGGCTTCGTGCAGATCATGCAGCAGTTCCAGTCCGAGCGGCTCGGTCTGGCCGTGCAGGCCTACGCCACCGCCCAGCGCTGCCTGGAGCTCACCATCGCCTGGGTCAAGCAGCGTGAGACGTTCGGTCGCCCGTTGGCCAGCCGCCAGGTCGTGCGCCACAAGGTT
>JBBPYI010000149.1:0-4498 GCA_038200075.1 Mycobacteriales bacterium | reverse complement strand
TAGAGCTGCAGGTCGACGTGGCTGAACGGCTCGACGGTCGCACCGAACTTCGACCGGGTGCGCCGGACCCCCTTGGCCACCGCCCGGACCCGGCCGTGCCGGCGGGTCAGGACGGTGATGATGCGGTCGGCCTCGCCGAGCTTCTGCACCCGCAGGACGACGCCCTCGTCGCGGTAGAGGCTCACCCGACAAGGCTAGTCCGGTCATCTGGCTCCGCGGGGATGCCGTGCCGTGGCAGGGTTCGGCAACGACCGAGCAGCAGGACTCAGCGGTGGAACGGCGGACGACATGGGCGCTGCCCCTTGCGCCCCCCGAGACGTAGGTCGGCGGCAGGTGGGTGCTGGCGGTGCCGACGATCGTGGCCCCGCGGTGCGTCGGCTAGAAGCCGAGCTTCTTGAGCTGCTTGGGATCCTTCTGCCAGTCCTTGGCGACGCTGACGTGCAGGTTCAGAAAGACCCGCATCCCCAGCAGCGCCTCGATCTGATGACGGGCCGTGGTCCCGACGCCCTTGAGCCGAGCGCCGCCGGTGCCGAGCACGATCGCCTTCTGGCTGTCGCGCTCGACGTAGACGGTGGCGTAGACGTCGAGCAGCGGCCGGTCCTCCGGACGGTCCTCCCGCAGGTTCATCTCATCGACCGTGACGGCGAGCGAGTGCGGCAGCTCATCGCGGACACCTTCGAGCGCCGCCTCCCGGATGAGCTCGCCGATCATCACCTGCTCGGGCTCGTCAGTCAGCTCACCGTCGGGGAACAGCGCCGGTCCGGCCGGCATCCGGTCGATCAGCAGGTCGGCGAGCAGGCCGACCTGGAAGTCCGAGACCGCTGAGGTCGGCACGATCTCGGCCCAGTCGGCCAGCTGCGAGACCGCCAGCAGCTGCTCACCGACCTGTTGCTTGCCGACCTTGTCGGTCTTGGTCACGACGGCGACCACCGGCGTCGACACCTGGGCGAGCTCAGCTGCGATGAAGCGGTCGCCCGGACCGATCTTGTCATCGGCGGTGACGCAGAAGCAGATGACATCGACCCCGGCGTAGGTTTCCCGCACGATGTCGTTGAGACGTTGGCCGAGCAGGGTCCGCGGCTTGTGCAGCCCGGGGGTGTCGACGAGGACGAGCTGGGCGTCCGGCCGGTGCACGATGCCGCGTACGGCGTGCCTGGTGGTCTGCGGTCGACTGCTCGTGATCGCGATCTTCGTGCCGATGAGTGCGTTAGTCAGGGTGCTCTTGCCGGCGTTCGGGCGCCCGACGAAGCAGGCGAAGCCCGAGCGGAAGGCCGGCCCGCCCGGGGAGGTGCTGTCAGTGGTCACGGTCGTCCATCCTCCCAGACCCGGCGCTCGGCAGGTCAGGTGCTGATGCTGTGGTGCACCGTGCCGTCGTCGTCGGCGAGCAGCAGGGGTACGCCGACGCCGAACTCGCGGAGCACGGCGACGTCGGCCGAGGACACCAGCAGGCCCCCCACCACGGCGGCCGCCTCGAAGGTGCGCGCACCGCTGGAGGCGGCCGCGGCGATCGCTCCCCGCAGCGCGGAGGTCGTCAGGGCCGGGTCACCGTTCTCGACGGTCGCGGCCGAGTAGGTACGGCCGTCGGTGTCGCGCACCGCAGCCCCATCGGCGACGCCGGTGTGCGGCACGTGTGCCCGCTGGCGCGCGGCGCGAGCCAGCGTGACGATCTTGGCGTCCTCGGGGTCGAGCTCAGGCACGGTCGGGCTCCTCATCGGTGTCTGTCAGGGGGTGGTCGGCGCGGCGCACCAGCACGGTGCCGATGCGGTTGCGGCGGCCCTTGGCGCTCTCGGCAACCAGAACCAGTCCGCCGATCTGCACGGTCGCTCCGGGGATGGGGACGCGCCCCAGGTTCATGGCCAGCAGTCCGCCGACCGTCTCGACGTCCTCATGGGGCAGCTCCACCTTGTAGAGCTCTTCGAGGTCCTCGACCGACAGTCGGGCGGTGACGCGGTGGGTGCCGTCGTCCAGCAGCTCGACCGGCGGCGCCTCGCGGTCGTACTCGTCCTGGATCTCGCCCACGATCTCCTCCAGGACGTCTTCCATGGTCACCAGCCCGGCAGTGCCGCCGTACTCGTCAACGACGATCGCCAGGTGACCCAGCTCGGCCTGCATCTCGCGCAGCAGGTCGTCGACCGGCTTGGACTCAGGGACGAAGACCGGCTCGCGCATCGCCTCCTCGACCTTGAGGGATCCGCCGCCCTCTGCGCGCTCCTTGCGGACGAGGTCTTTGAGGTAGGCGACACCGACGACGTCGTCGTTGTTCTCACCGACGACCGGGATGCGACTGAAACCGCTGCGCAGGAGAAGATTCAACGCCTGGCGTACGGTCTTCCCCCGCTCGATGACGACGATGTCGGTGCGGGGAACCATGACCTCGCGGGCGATCGTGTCGCCGAGCTCGAAGACCGAGTTGATCATGTCGCGCTCGGAGCGCTCGACGACGCCGCGCTCCTGGGCCAGCTCGACGAGGTCACGCAGCTCGGCCTCGGAGGAGAACGGTCCTTCTCGAAAGCCCTTCCCGGGCGTGAGGGCGTTGCCGAGCAGGATGAGCAGCCGGGGCAGCGGGCCAAAGACCCGGGTCAGCGTCAGCGCCACACCGGCACCGGCGAGCGCCACCCGCTCGGTCTGCTGCCGCCCGATCGTGCGAGGGGCGACGCCGACCAGGACGTAGCTGACCACCGTCATGACCGCCACCGCGATGACCACAGCCTTGGAGCCGTCGACCCGGTCCACGAAGTACGAGACGACGACCGCTGTGGCGCTGAGCTCGCAGACCACCCGCAGCAGCAGCAGCAGGTTGAGTGAGCGCGGGGGGTCGGCCATGACGGACTGCAGCCGCAGCGCGCCCGGGCGCTCTTCCCGGACGAGCTCCTCGACGCGCACGCGGGAGATGCGGGACAGCGCGGCGTCCAGGCCCCCGAGCAGACCTGCCAGCAGCACGAAGCCGACGGCGGCGACAAGCGGCAGCACATCGGTCGCCGTCATGCGGCGCGCCAGACTTTGGTGGGAGCAGACCCGCAGGAAGGGGGCGCAACAGGGCGGGAGAGCATCTCTCCTACAGAGTACGGCCCGGTCCTGCGCCCCCCACCGGACGGCTCGTTCTCGGGCTTGACGAAGTTGACAATCATCGTCATCAAGCCCATCCTGAGGACCCACCCCAGGGCTTCGGAGGCCTCCATCCGCACCAGGCTCCGCACCAGCGTCCGCCGGCTCACCGGCCCTGTCGCGCTCGCCGCGACCTTGCTGGTGGCGGCCTGCGGTGGGGGCGACGCACCTGTCCGGACCGACGGGCGGATCGCCGTGGTGGCCTCCACGGACGTCTACGGCTCGATCGTGTCGGCGGTCGGGGGTGACCGGGTGGCCGTGACGTCCATCATCGACAACCCCACCACCGACCCCGCGTCCTACGACAGCACTCCCCGCGACGCCATCGCGATCTCGCGAGCCCGCCTGGTGGTCGGCAACGGCGGCGGCTACGACGACTTCGTGTTCCGCCTGGCCAAGGCCGCAGGCGGCGACCGCACCGTGCTCAACGTCTCCGAGCAGTCCGGCCTGGCTGACAGCCCTGCCGGCGAGGAGTTCAACGAGCACGTGTGGTTCGACCTCGATGCCATGCAGCGCCTGGGCACGCAGATCGCTGCGGACCTCAGCGCAGTCGATCCCGCCGGCACCGAGGCCTACCAAGCCGGGGCAGCTCGCTTCAGCGCCGCGGTCCAGACCCTGCGCGGCGAGGTGGCGGACCTGTCGACGGAGTTCTCCGGGGCACGGGTCGCCTCGACCGAACCGCTGCCCCTCTACCTGGTCGAGCAGGCCGGTCTGGTCAACGCAACGCCCCTGGAGTTCATGGCCGCGAGCGAGGAGGGCAATGACGCTCCTGCTGCCGTGGTGCAGCGGACGCTGGAGCTGGTGGCCGGGCCGGACCCGGTCCGCGCCCTGCTGCTCAACACCCAGACGCAGACCCCCGCCACCGACCGGCTGCGCGCCGCCGCGCAGCGCGCCGGCGTCCCCGAGGTGCAGGTGTTCGAGACGCTGGGCGATCGGGCCGGGGACTACGTCTCGTGGATGGATCAGCAGATCGACGACCTCGGCACAGCCCTGCGGCAGAGCGCATGACAACCAGCCTTCCGACCGCCGCCGCCGCGACTGCGCCGGGGGCTGCGCCAGCCATCTCCCTGCGGGCCGCAACCATGTCGTACGGCGACCGGGTTCTGTGGTCGGGCCTGGACCTCGACGTCGCCCCGGGCGAGTTCCTGGCCGTCCTCGGGCCGAACGGCTCAGGGAAGTCCACCCTGCTGCGCGTCCTGCTTGGACTCACCCCCCTTACCAGCGGCACGGTGCGCATCGCCGGCCAGGCCGTACGCCGCGGCAGTCCGGACATCGGCTTCATCCCGCAGCACACCTCCAGCGACCCGCAGCTCACGCTGCGCGGCAGTGATCTGGTTGCTCTCGGCCTGGACGGCCACCGACTCGGACTGGGCCTGCGACACCGGGCAGCCCG
>JBBPYI010000148.1:0-4818 GCA_038200075.1 Mycobacteriales bacterium | reverse complement strand
GAGGCCGATCTCGGCGTCGCGTCCGGCAACGGCAAGGGGCAGATCTTCGTCAAGGGCGAGGTCATCAAGACCGTCCCCGAGGCGCTGATCGTCGAGACCCTCATCGAGGAGGCGCTCAAGCTCGCCGACGCCTACGACGGCCCGACCGGCGAGGTCGCCGTCGGCGTGAGCTGACCCCCCGTTGCGTCCTGCCCACAGGAGCGCGCCGCACGGCGGTCCGCAGGACGCAAGGTGTCGGTCTAGGCTCCGGCTCGTGAGGACGCCGGCGTGCTGAGGACCTCGCCCTCGCTGCGCGTGCTCGACACCCGCGACCTCGACGAGGTGCTGGCGCTGCTGGCGCGCGACCCGGTCGCCGACGTCTTCGTCGCCTCCCGGATCGAGCTCGCCGGGTTGTCCGAGTCGCGCCTGGGCGCACAGGTCTGGGGCTACGGCGAGCGCGGTGCGCTCGAGTCGCTGTGCTACTCCGGCGCCAACCTGGTGCCGGTGCAGGCCGGACCCGAGGCCGTACGCGCCTTCGCCGACCGGGCCCGGCGCCAGGGACGGCGCTGCTCCTCGATCGTCGGGGAGGCGCCGGCGGTCAGACCGCTGTGGCAGGCACTGCGACCGCACTGGGGACCGGCCCGCGACGTCCGTGACGACCAGCCGGTCCTGGCGATGTCCGGTCCGCCGGTCGTCGTGCCCGACCCGGCGGTGCGGCGGGTGCGGCCCGAGGAGATCGAGCTGCTGCTGCCCGCGTGCATCGCGATGTTCACCGAGGAGATCGGCGTCTCGCCGCTGGCCGGTGACGGCGGGGCCCTCTACCGCGCCCGCGTGCGCGAGCTGATCGCGCACGGTCGGGCGTACGCCAGGATCGAGGGTGGTCGGGTCGTGTTCAAGGCCGAGGTCGGGGCCGCGACCCGCCAGGTCTGCCAGGTGCAGGGCGTGTGGGTCGACCCGGAGCTGCGCGGGCGGGGACTCTCGCTCGGCGGCACCGCAGCAGTCGTCGAGCTGGCCCGCCGCGAGGTCGCTCCGACGGTCAGCCTCTACGTCAACGACTTCAACCACGCCGCGCGTCGGGCGTACGCGCGGGTGGGCTTCGCCGAGGTCGGGCGCTTCACCAGCGTCCTGTTCTAAGACCCCCTTCAGGTCGCTCGCCACCCCTCGGGGCACACTTCCCCGCATGACGCTGCAGATCAAGCCCGGCACCACCTGGGACGAGGTGTACGCCCGCGCCCGGGCCGCCGCCCCCGAGGCCTTCGACACCGACCGCATCTCCAACCTCACCGGCGGTGAGTGGACCCGCTCCGGCACGCCGGGCGACCACGTCAGCCCGGTCGACGGCTCGGCGATCCAGGGCCCGCCGCGGCTGGACCGCGACGCCGCCGAGGCCGCCGTGCGCTACGCCGCCGGCGAGCACAAGGAGTGGGCCACGGTCGACCTCGACGAGCGCAAGAGCCGGGTGGCCGCCGCGGTCGCCGAGATGCGCCAGCACCGCGACACCCTGGCGCTGCTGCTGGTCTGGGAGATCGGCAAGCCCTGGCGCCTCGCCTGCGCCGACGTCGACCGCGCGCTGGACGGCGTCGACTGGTACCTCGCCGAGATCGAGCGGCAGCTGGCCGGCCGTACGCCGCTGCCCGGACCGGTCAGCAACATCGCCTCGTGGAACTACCCGATGAGCGTGCAGGTCCACGCCGAGCTGGTGCAGTGCCTGGCCGGCAACGCGGTCGTAGCCAAGACGCCGTCCCAGGGCGGGTTCCACACCCTCACCCTCGCCCACGCGATCATGAAGCGGGCCGGCCTGCCGGTGACGCTGCTGTCGGGGATCGGCTCCTCGCTCGGCGACGTGCTGATCCGCTCCGAGGAGATCGGTGCGCTGGCCTTCGTCGGCGGCCGCGCCAACGGCCGCAAGGCCGCCACCTCCCTGGCCGACACCGGCAAGCGGCACTTCCTGGAGCAGGAGGGCCTCAACGCCTGGGGCATCTGGGACTTCAGCCAGTGGGACGCGCTGGGCGCGCATCTGAAGAAGGGCTTCGAGTACGCCAAGCAGCGCTGCACCGCCTACCCGCGCTACGTCGTGCAGCGCGAGCTGTTCCCGGAGTTCCTCGAGGCCTACCTGCCGGTCGTCCGCTCGATCCGCTTCGGCCACCCGCTGGCAGTCGAGACGTCCTTCGACCCGCTGCCCGACCTGGACTTCGGCCCGGTCATCCACGCCAACAAGGCGGCCGAGCTGCGCGAGCACTACGCCGCGGCCGTGACCGGCGGGGCTGTGCCGATCTACCGCGGTGACGTGGCCGAGGACGGCAGAGTCCTCGACGGGCAGGACGTCTCTGCGTACGTCGCGCCCGCCTGCGTCCTCGGCCCGCCCTCGAACTGGACGCTGCACCACAGCGAGCCCTTCGGCCCGCTGGACTCGGTCGTCATCGTCGACACCGAGAGCGAGCTGCTGGCGGCGATGAACGCCTCCAACGGCTCGCTGGTCGCCTCCGTCGCGACCGACGACGACGACTTCGGCGCGCGCGTCGGCGAGCAGCTGCAGGCCTTCAAGGTCGGGATCAACAAGCCGCGCTCGCGCGGCGACCGGGCCGAGGTCTTCGGCGGCAAGGGGGCGTCCTGGAAGGGCGCGTTCGTCGGCGGCGACCTGCTCGTCGAGGCGGTGACGGAGGGGGAGGGCCAGGTGTACGGCAACTTCCCGACGTACTCGCTCTATCCCGAGACCGTCTAGCCCCACCCCCGCAAGGGGTCAGCGGGCGGTGGCCAGGCCGTAGAGGACCAGGTCGACCGCGCGGCCGTCGACCTCGACGGCATCGGCGCAGCTCTCGGCGGCGGCCGCGACGTCGCTGACGGTACGGGCGCCGCGCTCGCACAGCTCCCGGGCGAGCAGCCCCTTCGTGTACTTGTTGTCGTGCGAGACGACCGACCGCACACCCGCCGTCTCGCGCAGCACCCGCACCTGCACCGAGCCGGGCACGCGGGCGAGCTGGGCGTACGGCCCGGACCGCAGGTCCACCACGATCCCGCGGTGCCCGGCGAGCCCAGGCTCCAGCACCGGGCGACTGGCTGGGGCGAGCGAGCCGAAGCCAGGCAGCGAGGTGCCCCCCGAGAGGCGGTAGGCGGGGATGCGGTCGGTCGGTGAGAGCAGGCCGAACAGCGCGCTCGCCACCCGCAGCGAGCCGTTGGCGCGACGCCGGCCGGGCGTCGACAGCGTGGCGTACGACAGCGCCTCGTAGACCACGCCCGTGTAGCGCTGCAGGGCAGGCAGCGTGCCAGAGGTCCGCAGCGCGGCGTCCTTGGCGACCTCGCCCGCCGGGCAGCCGAGCGCGGCGCGCAGCCCGTCCGGGTCCTGGACCGCTGTCGCGTGCAGGGCGTCGAGCACCCGCTCGCGCACCGGGTTCAGCGCCGGGTGCGAGAGCGAGGCGACGTCGAGCGGGCGACCCCGCCCCCCGGGGGCTTTGCCTTCCGAGGGCGGGAGCAGCACGAGCACGGGCCAGAGGCTAGGTCAGCAGTAGAGGTAGGGGTCGCCGTCCGCGGTCAGGAAGCTCTCGCTCCCGATCGCCACGTTGTCCCAGTAGGCGTGCCGGGCGTCGATGCCGGCGTTGTTGAACGCACACGCGTCGGCGCTCTTCTCGCGGGCTGGGGTACCGGCGACGCCGAGCCGGGCCAAGGCCTCGGTGATCACGCCGTACGCCGGGTCGGGGCTGAGCAGGCCCCAGCCGACCTGGGCGTACGGCGCGGCCGGGTTGACCGGCGCTGAGGTAGCGAAGTCGTCGAAGACGGCCGACTCCGGGTCGTAGCCGTCCAGGCCCGGGTAGGCCGCGGCCTGCTCCAGCGCGCGCCGGACCTGCCACGGCGTGAGGTTCTGCGAACCGGCAACGGCGAGGGAGCCCAGACCCGGCTTGACCACCGGACCGCCGACGTGACCGGCCTTGCGGCGGGCCTCCAGCAGCACCTTGGAGGCGCTGCCGGCGGCGCGCGGCGTGGCGAAGGACGTGCCGCTGGCCGACTCGCGGCCGCTCTCGCAGTCCGAGCAGTAGGGCAGCGTCTGGGTGAAGTCGCTGACCACGTCGACGACGTTGCCCGACAGCAGCTCACGACCGCCCGAGCTGCCCTCGTGGAAGCCCGCGACGCCGATCGACCACCACGGACCGGACGTGCCGTCGGGCGGCGACAGGGCGGGCGAGTTGTCGGAGGCGCCGAAGTGCAGCTTGCCGCGCTTGACCGTGCCCTCGTAGGAGTTCTCCAGGTGGAACGGGATCGGCAGGCTGCCGGGGAAGCCGTACGACGTGGTGACGATGTCGCTGGCCGGTGTGGTGAAGGCGTAGGTCTCGGAGTCGGCGTTCACGCCCTCGACGAACAGCAGGATCGCCTCGGGGTTGGCGTCCAGGACCGCCGAGCTGGTGCCCACGCCGTGCTCGTCGCCGGCGTCGGCCAGGATCGGGACGCCAGCGGGGTCGAAGGAGATGCCGATGATGTTGGTGCCGGCGAACCAGTAGGGCTTGCCGCGCTGCACGGAGTCCCAGACGGCCTTGTCCGCCGCGACGTCGGCGGCGTAGCTGCCCGTCCGGGTCAGCGTCAGGGTCTGGATCCCGGGGAACTCCGCCAGCACGTCGGGCGTCACCTCGGAGGGGCCCCGGTAGTAGTCGGCGTGGTAGGGGTTGATGCCGCTGTCGACGTCGGCGACCACGACGCGCGGCGCGGGAGTCGCGGCGGCAGGTGGCTGCTCCAGGGCGACGCAGCTCTTGGCCGGCCGGCAGGGCTTGTCGGGCTTGGGCGCGGCGGCGGCCTGGGGCAGCACGCCCAGGACGACCGGCAGGGCCAGCAGCAGCGCGGCGGTGGACAGGG
>JBBPYI010000147.1:0-3950 GCA_038200075.1 Mycobacteriales bacterium | reverse complement strand
GAGCGCCGTGCAGGCGGCGACCCACCGCGCGCGCGGCCCGAACGCCGCGTGCGGAGCGGATCTGTCCCACGCACCGTCGAGGGCGGCGAGCAGCGCGTGCACCGGCGCGCCGGGGCCGGTGTGGTGGATCAGCGCCTTCGGCAGCCGCTCGGCGAGATCTGAGGGTCGTTCCAGGCTCGGCAGGTGGGCAGCGAGCGTCAGCGTCTTCGGCCCGGTCGCGTCCAGCGCCACCCAAGCCGCGCGCCGGCCGACCTCGTCGCAGGTGCCCTCGACCAGCAGCCCGCCCGGAGCGAGTCCTGCCCGTAGCGTGTCCCAGGCCTCGAGCGCCGGCTGCTCGTCGTACTGCCGCAGGACGTTGAGCGCGCGCACGACCAGCGGTCGAAGACCGGCCAGCTCGAAGCCGCCCCGCCGGAAGGACAGCCCGTCGACGGCGGCGTGCTGCGCTCCCGCGACCCGCTCCGGGTCGATCTCCAGGCCGACCACCTCGACGTCCGGGCGCACGGTGCGGACTCGTGCGAACAGCTCCACGGCCGTCACCGGCGAGGCGCCGTAGCCCAGGTCGACCACCAGCGGCGGCGCCGCGGCGGTCCGGAGCAGCTCGCCGTGCACCCCGGTCAGCCAGCGGTCGACCCTCCGCAGCCGGTTCGGGGCGGTGGTGCCGCGGGTCGCGAGGCCGAGCGTGCGCGCGCGACCTGCTGCGTACCGCTTGACCTTCGCCACCGGAGCTAGCGACGCACGATCTTGCCGACGCCGGCCTGCTGCTGGGGGGTGAGCTGCACCAGGTCGATGTTGACGTGGGTCGGGCGCGAGGCGATCCAGGCGATCGCGTCGGCGACGTCCTCGGCGGTGAGCGCGTCGACGCCCTCGTAGACCGCCGCTGCTTTGGCAGCGTCGCCGCCGAAGCGCACCGCCGAGAACTCCTCGGTCGCGACCATGCCGGGGGCGACCTCGCTGACCCGTACGCCCGACTCGACCAGCTCCAGACGCCAGGTGTCGCGCAACGCCGCCACGGCGTGCTTGGCCGCGACGTAGCCGCCGCCGCCCTCGTAGACCCACCGGCCGGCGGTCGACCCGGTTAGCACCACCTGGCCGCGGGCGTCCTGCAGGGCCGGCAGCAGCGCCTGCACCGTGCGGACAGTGCCGAGGACGTTCACGTCGTACATCCGCGCCCACGTCTCGGGGTCGGCCTCCGGCAGCGGTGCGAGGTCGAAGGCCCCGCCGGCGTTGGCGACCAGCAGGTCGCAGTGCGGCGCCGCGTCGGCCAGGGCCTCGACCGAGCGGGGGTCGGTGACGTCCAGCGCACACGGCCGGATCGACGGGTGCTCGGCCGACAGCTCGCCGAGCCGGTCGAGCCGGCGGGCCGCGGCCACCACCTGCCAGCCGTCGGCGGCCAGCCTTCGGGCGGTCGCCGCGCCGATGCCGCTGCTCGCCCCGGTCACCACGGCCGTACGCCTGTTGTCCATGCCGGGAAGTCTGCCCCGTCGTGCGGGGTTGGGTGATCTCAGGGCAGACTGCTGGCGACACAGGAAGGTGCGGTCCATGAGCTCGAGCGCACACGCAACCGTGACGAGCGTGCATCCCCGGCGGGTGGCCGTGCTGTCGGTGCACACCTCGCCGCTGGAGCAGCCCGGCACCGGCGACGCCGGCGGCATGAACGTCTACGTCGTGGAGACCTCCAAGCGGCTGGCCTCCCTCGGCGTCGAGGTCGAGATCTTCACCCGCGCCACCAGCAGCGAGCTGCCGCCGGTCGTCGAGCTCGCCCCCGGCGTGACCGTGCGTCATCTGACGGCGGGGCCGTTCGAGGGCCTGAGCAAGGAGGACCTGCCGGCCCAGCTGTGCGCCCTGACCTCCGGCGTCCTGCGGGCCGAGGCCGCGCACGAGCCCGGCTGGTACGACGTCGTGCACTCCCACTACTGGCTGTCCGGACAGGTCGGCTGGCTGGCGACCGAGCGCTGGGGCACCCCGCTGGTGCACACCGCCCACACGCTGGCCAAGGTCAAGAACCTGGCGCTGGCCGACGGCGACGCCCCCGAGCCGCTGCGCCGGGTCGTCGGCGAGCAGCAGGTCGTCGAGGCTGCCGACCGGCTGGTGGCCAACACCGCCGACGAGGCGCGCGAGCTGATCGAGCTCTACGGCGCCGAGCCGGGCCGGGTCGTCACGGTCGCGCCCGGTGTCGACCTCGAGCAGTTCCGTCCCGGCGAGGCCGGCAACCCGCGCCACCCCGGCCGCACCAGATCGGCGTCCCGCGCCGCCGTCGGTGTTGCGGACGACGCAGTGCTGCTGCTGTTCGTCGGTCGCATCCAGCCGCTCAAGGCCCCCGACGTGCTGCTGCACGCAGCCGCCGCGATGCTGGCCCGCGACCCCGGTCTGCGCGACCGCCTCGTCGTCGCGGTCGTCGGCGGGCCCAGCGGCACCGGCCTGATCGAACCCACCGCCCTGCAGGACCTCGCGCGCTCGCTCGGCATCGCCGACCTGGTGCGCTTCGAGACGCCGCACGGCGGGCGCGACCGGCTTCGTGACTGGTACGTCGCGGCCGACGTCGTCGCTGTCCCCAGCCACAACGAGTCCTTCGGCCTGGTCGCCCTGGAGGCCCAGGCCTGCGGCACGCCGGTGGTCGCCACCGACGTCGGCGGTCTGCGCACCACGGTCCGCGACGGCGTCTCCGGGCTGCTCGTGCCCGGCCACGAGCCCGAGCAGTGGGCCAGCGCCGTACGCCGCGCCCTGGCCGATCGTGACCGCCTCTCGCGCGGCGCCGTCGCCCACGCGGCCCAGTTCTCCTGGGGGCGTACGGCCGACGGACTGCTCGCCACCTATCGCGACGCGCTCGCCGACCGCGACGTCGCCGCCCAGACGCTGCTGCGCGCATGAGCGTCCACGACACGATCCGGGCGGCCCTGGACGACGCCGAGCTGGACTACACCAGCCCCGGTGAGGGGCAGTTCTTCGCCGTGCTGCCCGGCACGCACAAGCTCGCGACGAACTGCTGGCTGGTCGCCGGCGCGCACAGCCTGCTGGTCGAGGCCTTCGTCTGCCGCCGACCGGATGAGAACGCCGAGGAGTTCTACCGCTTCCTGCTGCGCCGCAACGCGCGGATGTTCGCGGTGGCCTTCTCCATCGACGCGGCCGGCGACGTCTATCTCGTCGGTCGGCTGCCGCTCGCGGGGATCACCGGCGAGGAGGTCGATCGGATCCTGGGCTCGGTGCTGTCCTACGCCGACGAGTCCTTCGACCCGCTGCTGGAGATCGGCTTCGTCACCTCGATCCGCAAGGAGTGGGCGTGGCGGCACAAGAACGGCGAGTCGACGGCCAACCTCGCGGCCTTCGCCCGCTTCGCCGACCCCGACCGGTGACCGAGGTCCACAGCACCGTCTGGCAGCTCGACGGGCGGATCCTGGACGTGCTCACCGAGGTGGGCGTGGGCTTCGAGCGGATCGAGGCCGGGGCGTACGTCGTGCTGCTGCACGGGGAGCGCCGGCCCAGCACGCTGGTCTGGCTGATCGCCGGTGAGCAGGCGGTGGCGGTCGAGGTCTTCGTCATGCACGTCGTCGCCGCCTCGTGCCCCGACCCCGGCCCGCTGCACCGGCTGCTGCTCGCGCGCAACCTGCGCCTGCGCGAGGTGCACTTCGGGCTCGACGACGTCGGTGACGTCTTCCTCACCGGTTCGCTGCCGCACGCCGCGGTCGACGTCACGACGGTGGACCGGCTGCTCGGCGAGGTGCTGGCGCTGCTCGAGGACCACCAGTCGGCGCTGGAGGCCGCGGCGTACGGCGACCGTCTTCTTGGCGACCCGGGCCTGGCCCACAAAGTCCGCGCCGACGGGGCCGGGCGCCGGCCCACGGGCACCCCTTCGTGGGCACCCCGCCGCGACGTACGCCGCTGACACCGGTCAGGATGGACCGATGTCGACCCTCGTGCTGCTCCGCCACGGCGAGAGCGAGTGGAACTCCAAG
>JBBPYI010000146.1:0-2898 GCA_038200075.1 Mycobacteriales bacterium | reverse complement strand
GTCGATGCCGGCATGGAAGCGGCGGTCGCCGTAGATCGGGTGGGTGCGATAGCCGTAGCGACTGGTCAGGCGGCCCGGTGCCGGCCACAGCATCTGGCCGCTGCGAGGCTCGCTGCGGGTCGGCGCTGCGGGAGTCCGTGGCCGGGCGGGGCGCTGGCTGGCACGCTTGCGCGCGGCGTCCGCGGCTGCCTGTTTCGCCGCCTCGGCCCTCTGCTGCGCCGCCTCAGCAGCCCGCTTCGCCTCCGCGGCGGCCGCTGCAGCGGCACGGGCGGCGGCGGCCTTGCGGGCGGCCTCCCGGATCCGCTCACCGAGGGCTCTGCTGGCGGCCTGCGCCGCGGCGTAGTCGCTCTGGTCCTGCGCCCGGTTGGCCTCGGCGACCTGGACTGCCGCCCCCCGCCGGGCCACCAGCTCGGCTACCCGCGTCATGGCTGCTTCGGCCTGCAGGGCGACAGTGCGGGCCCGGCCCTCGACCCGGTCGGCCTCAGCCTGTGCCGCGGTCACGGCCCGCTCCTGCGCGGCCATCCCGGCGCGGGTGCTGGCCAGCTCGAGCCGGTCGGTGCTCAGGCGGGCCAGCGTGTCGTTGCGCGAGCGGAAGACCGAGCGCAGCAGGCCGGCCCTGACCAGGACGTCCTCGGGGCTGGACGCATCCATGATGTCGCGCAGGTCGCTCAAGGCGCCGCGCTTGTAGGCGCGCAGGGCGAGCCGGTTCACGTCGGCCCTGCCTTCGTCGACCCGGGCGCCGGCCACGTCGGCGGCCGAGCGGGCCCGGGTAAGCGTTGCCTCTGCCCGGGCGACGTCAGCGGTCGCAGCGTCGGCTCTGGCACGGGCTCCGGCGAGCTCGCCCCGGGCCCGGTCGACGTCGGCGCGGGCCCCGGGAAGCTGCGCGGCCACGGTGCGCAGGGCGGCGCCCGCGGCCTGCACCTCCAGGCTGGAGTCCTCCAGGGCGCTGGCTGCCGCCCGCTCGCGCGCTGCCGCGTCCTTCTCCTCCTGCGTCTGAACCGAGGGGAACGGCGCTGCCTGCACGCCCGGGCCGAGCAGCAGCGTGGCGCCCAGCAGCGGGACGGCGACGAGGAGGGCACGACGGCGCCCCGCGCCAGTCACACCCGTCCCAGGAACCCCCACAGCACCATGAGTACCACGGCCGGCCCAGACCGTCGATCAGACACGCAGATGGCGACGAAGCGTGACGAAGCTGGCCAAGGCGGCCAGCACGGTGCCGGTCAGGAACAGCCACGGCAGGGTCGCGAAGACATCACCCCACCCGATGAAGGCGATGCTGTCGCCCAGGCTCGGTCGCAGCTGGCCGTCCACGAGGAAGACCTTGACGGCCGCCAGGGCCCCCGAGGCCAACGCCGCGCCGACGAGCCCGGCCAGGACGCCCTCGAGCAGGAACGGCAGCTGGATGGAGAAGCTGCTCGCCCCGACCAGCCGCATGATCCCGGTCTCCCGGCGACGACTGTAGGCGGCAGCGCGGATCGTGTTGCTGATCAGCAGCAGGGCAGCCAGCAGCTGCACGATGGCGATCGTGACGGTGATCCGCTCGACCTTGGACAGGCCGTTGAAGAACGGCTGCAGCAGCGCCTTCTGGTCCTGGACCTCGGCCACGCCGGGGCGGTCCTGGAACGCGCTGGCCACGACCTCGAACTGCGTCGGGTCCTTCAGCTTGACCCGGAAGGACTCCGGCAGGGCGTCGACCGTGACGTTGTCCACCAGGTCCGGAGAGTCCTTGAACTGCTCGCGGAAGACGTCGTACGCCATCTGCTGGGACTCGTAGAACACCTCCTCCACCTGCGGCAGCGCGACCAGGTCGGTGTTGAGCTGCTGGCGCTCCTGCTGGCCGATCGGCGCGCCGCTGCAGGTCGGCTCGGTGCTGCCCTCACCGCACAGGTAGACCGACACCTCGACCTTGTCGTACCAGAAGCTCTTCATCGTCTCGGCCTGCGCGCGGATGAGCAGGCCGGACCCGAACAGCGCCAGGCTGATGGCCACCGTGACGACGACGGCGACCGTCATGGTCAGGTTGCGGCGCAGACCGATGCCGATCTCGCTGAGTACGAACGAGGCACGCACGGGATGTCCTTTGTGTCGGGGGAGCATTGCAGGGTGCTTCGGCCGAACGGGTCAGGCGCCGTAGCCGTAGACGCCGCGGCTCTGGTCACGCACGACCTTGCCGTCGCCCAGCTCGACCACCCGGCGGCGCATGGAGTCCACGATCGCGGCGTCGTGGGTCGCCATGACCACGGTGGTCCCGGTCCGGTTGATCCGGTCGAGCAGCTTCATGATCCCGACCGAGGTGGACGGGTCGAGGTTGCCGGTCGGCTCGTCGGCGAGCAAGATCATCGGGCGGTTGACGAACGCCCGGGCGACAGCCACGCGCTGCTGCTCGCCACCGGACAGCTCGTCGGGCATGCGCTGAGCCTTGCCCTCCAGTCCCACCAGCTCCAGCACCTCCGGCACCACCCGGTTGACGACGCTCGCGGGCTTGCCGATGACCTCCAGGGCGAAGGCGACGTTCTGCGTGACCGTCTTGGTCGGCAGCAACCGGAAGTCCTGGAACACGCAGCCGATCGAGCGGCGCAGCGCCGGCACCTTCCACTGCGAGAGCCGGCCGAGGTCCTTGCCGGCGACGTGCACCGTCCCCTCGGTCGGAACCTCTTCTTTGAGCAGCAGCCGCAGGAACGTCGACTTGCCGCTGCCGCTGCTGCCGATGAGGAAGACGAACTCGCCCTTCTCGATGTCGACCGAGACGTCGTCGAGGGCCGGCCGCGTGCTCGTGGGGTAGGACTTGCTCACGTGCTCGAGGCGGATCACGACTCCCGACTCTAGGCCCGCCACCGGCGAGCCGAGCTCACCGACGTCGTCGGCGCGCCGTCGGTCAGGCCCCGGCGGTGCTCTGCC
>JBBPYI010000145.1:0-20193 GCA_038200075.1 Mycobacteriales bacterium | reverse complement strand
CGACCCCGTCGGTGTCGTCGACGATGAGGTCCAGCGGGCGGGGGGCGCAGCTCAGCACCAGCTCGGCCGCGGCAGCAGCGTCGAGCGGCAGGCCCAGCGCCCGCGCCAGGTCGTTGCCGGTCCCCAGTGGAACCAGGCCCAGCCGGGTCTCGGCGAGCTGGTGGCGGGCGTACAGGCGGGCGACCGTCAGGTGCAGGCTGCCGTCGCCGCCGGCCACGACGAGCGTCCGGTCGCCAAGCCCGTCCAGCGCGTCGTCGAGCTCCTCGGGAGTGGAGGTCTCGACGAGATCGACCGGCCCGGAGTGGGCCAGCACAGTCCGCGCGGCCTCCACCGCCTCGGTGTCGGTGCTGCCCGCAGCAGCGCTGGCGAGCAGCAGGTGGCCGGAGGGGGACGCCATGTCGGTTAGCCTTTCCGTGCAAGGGCCCCGGCGCATGCGCTCGGGGGTCTGGTCTTTCGACAGGAGCGAAGCATGCCCGCACTCGTGCTCGTCGGCGCCCAGTGGGGTGACGAGGGCAAGGGCAAGGCCACCGATCAGCTCGGCGGCCGGGTCGACGTCGTCGTGAAGTTCAACGGCGGCAACAACGCCGGCCACACGGTGGTCATCGGCGACGACACCTACGCCCTGCACCTGCTGCCCAGCGGGATCCTGTCCCCCGGCTGCACCCCGGTCATCGGCAACGGCGTCGTGGTCGACCTCGCGGTGCTCTTCGAGGAGATCGACGCCCTCGAGGCGCGGGGCGTGGACTGCTCCAAGCTCGTGGTCAGCGCCGACGCGCACCTGATCGCCTCCTACAACCGCACCCTGGACCGGGTCGCCGAGCGCTTCCTCGGCAAGCGCCGGATCGGCACGACCGGGCGCGGCATCGGCCCGACGTACGCCGACAAGATGAACCGCATCGGCATCCGGGTGCAGGACCTGTTCGACGAGGGGATCCTGCGCCAGAAGGTCGAGGCGGCCCTGGACATGAAGAACCAGATCCTGGCCAAGGTCTACAACCGCAAGGCCGTCACCGCTGACGAGGTCGTCGCGGAGCTGCTCAGCTTCGTCGAGCGACTGCGCCCGATGGTCGCCGACACCTCGCTGCTGCTCAACCAGGCACTGGACCGCGGTGAGACGGTGCTGCTGGAGGGCGGGCAGGCGACGCTGCTCGACGTCGACCACGGCACCTACCCGTTCGTCACGAGCTCGTCGGCCACCGCCGGCGGCGCGTGCACCGGCTCGGGCATCGGCCCGCGTCGGGTCGACAAGGTGATCGCGGTCGTCAAGGCCTACACGACGCGGGTCGGCGAGGGGCCCTTCCCGACCGAGCTGCTCGACGCCGACGGTGAGCTGCTGCGCGCCAACGGGCACGAGTTCGGCACGACGACCGGCCGGCCGCGCCGCTGTGGCTGGTACGACGCGGTGATCGCCCGCTACGCCGCTAGGGTCAACGGTGTCACCGACTTCGTGCTCACCAAGCTCGACGTGCTGACCGGCTGGGAGAGCATCCCGGTCTGCGTGGCGTACGAGGTGGACGGCAAGCGCTTCGACGAGATGCCCATGACCCAGACCGACTTCCATCACGCGGTTCCCGTCTACGAGTACCTCCCCGGCTGGTCCGAGGACATCACCGGCGCCCGCACGTTCGCCGACCTGCCGGCCACGGCGCAGGCGTACGTCCGCCGGCTGGAGGAGCTGTCGGGTGCGCCGTTCGCCTCGATCGGCGTCGGGCCGGACCGCGAGCAGACGCTCGAGCTGCGGTCGCTGCTGCCCTCGTGATCGTGGGGCAGCGATGATCTTCCGGGCGGTCGGCGACGGTCGGCCCTATCCGGACCCAGGCATGAGCAGCCGCGAGTGGGTCGCGCTGCCGCCGACGCAGGTGCAGCTGGACCACCTGATCACGACGAAGAAGGTGCTCGACCTCGACGTGCTGCTGGCCGACGACTCGACCTACTACGGCGACATGTTCGCCCACGTCGTGCAGTGGCGCGGTGAGCTCTACCTCGAGGACGGGCTGCACCGGGCGCTGCGCTGCGCGCTGGCCCAGCGCAAGGTGCTGCACGCCCGGGTGCTCACGCTGCCGGGGTGAAGGTCGCCGGGGTGAAGGTCGCCGGGGTGGGTGTCTGGGCCAGACCAGCGCTGCGGTCCAGCCGGATGCCGCCGACGACGATGGCCACCCCGATCGCGCCGAGCGCCAGCGCGAAGACCGGCGAGCCGCCGAACACGTCGTACGCCAGGTAGGCCAGCGCAGAGAACGCGAAGCTCGCGCCGAAGACCAGCAGGACCCGGCGCGCCAGCCAGACGCCGGCGGCCAGACAGGCTGCGCCGCACAGGCCGACGAGCAGCATCCGCGGCCCGGTGGGCAGGGTCAGCGTCCCCAGCGCGTACGACAGCGAAGCCAGCCCCGACAGGTGCAGCAAGAACGCCTCACCGCGAAGGTCGTTCGCACGCAGGTCGAGCCTGACGGCGAGAGCGAGCAGCAGTGCGGTGACCAGCAGCGACGCCGGTGCGCTGCCCTGCTCGCCACCGACGGCGTCGCCGAGGTCCATGGTCAGGAACCAGCCGGCGACGGCGGCCGGGAGCAGCAGGAACGGCGTGCGGTAGCGCCGCCAGGCGACGTTGCGCACCCCTGGCCGAGCAGGCTCAGCAGCCGCGGTGAGCCGGTCCCACATGACCTGCTGCACGTCGGTGGGAAGGCCGCACTCATCCGCTGCTCGGTCGAAGGCCGCAAGCGACATCTTCACGTCGCTTCTCACGTTCACCGTCATGTCTGCTCCTGTGCTCTGGCAGGCCCGGTCGACCTGCAGGTCCACCCTCGCGGGTCGCCAGACCGGGCGCCTGAGCAGAACTACCTGGTGACAGGCGACGATGGTGTCGTGCACAGGGCCGAGGTCGTCGTCGTGGGGGCCGGGGCCGCGGGGCTCGCTCTGGCCTGCCGGCTCGGTGCGCAGGGCGCCGACACGGTGCTCGTCGACGCGCCACAGGGGCCGCTGCGGGCGCCGGAGCGCACCTGGTGCACCTGGCAGGCCGGCGAGCACTACTGGGCTGATGCGGTGTCGGCTCGGTGGGATCGCGTCAGCGTTCAGGGTCATGTGGGCGAGGCCGCGACGTACGCCCTGACGCCGCTGTCCTACACGATGATCCGGTCGGTCGACTACGAGCGGGTGGCATCGGATCGGCTGTCCCGCAGCGACGTCCGCCGGGTCGAGGCGATCGTCACCGGGATCGCTGACGGCCCCGCCGGCGCGATCGTGCACGGCCCGGAGCTCATCGCCGACCTCGTCTACGACACCCGGCCGACCCCGCCGGCGCGCCCCGGCCGGGTGGCTCTGCTGCAGCACTTCCGCGGCTGGTTCGTCCGCACATCGAGCGACGCCTTCGACCCGGCCGTCGCCGGTCTGATGGACTTCCGCCCGCCGCAGCCCGGGGGTGGGGTCGCCTTCGGCTACGTCCTGCCGACCTCCCCGCGTGAGGCCCTGATCGAGTACACCGAGTTCAGCCGCAGCCCTCTGACGGTGCAGGCGTACGACGCGGCGCTCGCGGCGTACTGCACCGGCACGCTGGGGCTTCCCTCGTTCACCGTCCTCGGCACCGAGCAGGGTGCCATCCCGATGACTGATGCGCCCTTCCCCCGCCGGGTGGGGGCGCACGTCTTCCGCCTCGGTGCGGCCGGAGGTGCGACCCGGCCGTCGACCGGCTACACGTTCACGGCCGCACAGCGCCAGGCCGAGGCGGTGGCGCAGGCGCTCAAGGACGGCGGTGATCCCTGCCCGCCCGCGGCGTACTCCCGGCGGCACCTGTGGATGGACCGGCTGCTGCTGCGCGCGCTGGACGACGACCGGGTCGACGGGGCGGAGTTCTTCACGCAGCTGTTCCGCGAGCAGCCGACCGAGCGGGTGCTGCGATTCCTGGACGGAACTACCTCACCGGCAGAGGATCTCGCGGTGATGACCGCCGCCCCCAAGACCGCGATGATGCGTACGGTGCTGGCGCGCTGACCCCCACCCCCTCTCCCGTGATCCACAGTGGATCCGCTGCCGTCACGGCCCCGGATGGTGGCGCAGCGGCATGGAAGGCGCTGTGGATCACCGACGGGGCGGCCACGGATAGCGTGGTGCCCATGATCGTCCTGGTGCTCGGCTCCGGCGCGCGCGAGCACGCCCTCCTGCTCGCGCTGTCCCGCGACCCCTCGGTCACCCGACTGGCGTGTGCACCCGGCAACGCCGGGACGGCCGCTGTCGCCGAGGCCCGCAGTGTCGAGATCACCCACGGGGCAGCCGTTGTCGCGCTGGCCGGCGAGCTCGGTGCCGACCTGGTCGTCGTCGGTCCCGAGGTCCCGCTCGTCGCCGGGGTCGCCGACGCCTTACGCGCCGCGGGCATCGCCTGCTTCGGACCGTCGGCCGCCGCCGCGCAGATCGAGGGCAGCAAGGCCTTCGCCAAGCAGGTCATGTCAGCTGCGGGGGTCGCGACCGCTGACGCGTCGGTCTTCGTCTCCGCGGACGCCGCCGAAGAGCACCTGCGTGCGGCAGTGGCGCCGTACGTCGTGAAGGCCGACGGTCTCGCCGCCGGCAAGGGCGTGCATGTCGGCAGCGACCTGCAGGTGGCGACCGACTTCGCGCGCGATGTGCTCGCGGAGGCGGGCTCGACCGCGGTCGTCGAGGCCTATCTCGACGGGCCGGAGGTGTCGCTGTTCGCGCTCACCGACGGGGTGACGGTTGTCCCGCTGCTGCCCGCGCAGGACTTCAAGCGGGTCTTCGACGGCGACGAGGGACCCAACACCGGCGGCATGGGGGCGTACGCACCGCTGCCCTGGCTGCCCGCCGGCACGGTCGAGCAGGTGCAGCGCGAGGTTCTGCAGCCGGTTGTCGATGAGCTGGCTCGGCGCGGCGCGCCCTTCACCGGGCTGCTCTACGCCGGACTCGCGATGACCTCGACGGGGCCGCAGGTCATCGAGTTCAACTGCCGCTTCGGCGATCCGGAGACGCAGGTTGTCCTGGCGCTGTTGGAGACGCCGCTGGCCCACCTGCTCCTGGCCTGCGCGACAGGCGGCTTGGCGGAGGTCGGTCCGTTGCGCTGGCGTGACGGCGCTGCCGTGACCGTGGTGGTGGCCGCCGAGGGCTATCCGGCAGCGCCGGTCAGCGGTGACGAGGTCCTGGTCGGCGGGGTGCCGGACGGCGTCGCGGTCCTGCACGCAGGGACCCGACTCGAGGGGGGCCGGGTCGTCGCCGCCGGTGGCCGGGTGCTGTCACTGACCGCGGTGGGCGATGACCTGGCGGCCGCCCGCGCGCTGGCGTACGACGGCGTGGCGGCAGTCTCGCTGCGCGGTGGCCACTGGCGCACCGACGTGGCCCGCGCCGCCGTCGCCGGCGAGGTTCAGCTGCCCTCGTCACCGCTCAGGTGACGGTGACCTTGTTCGACATCGCCGACGCCGGCGAGGTGCCGATCGCGTTGGTCGCCGAGACCGTGAACGAGTAGGCCGTGCCCGCAAGCAGGCCGCCGACGGTGACGCTGGTGGCGCTGGCCGAGACGGCGACAGTCCCGGACGAGGAGCGCTTCCCGTTGCGGCTGTACTTGTAGACCGAGACGGTCTGCCCGGTCAGGGCCGAGCCGCCGTCCGCGCCCACGGTCCAGGTCAGGTCCGCGCCGCCCGTGCGGGCTGCCGCGACGACGTCGGTGGGCGCCGACGGGGCCGTCGTGGTGACCGGCGGTGGGGTGGAGGTGCCGGCGGGCACGAGTGTCGGGTCGGCGTACAGCAGCAGGTTCGGTGAGCCGGTGCCGGCCGAGCTGACGACCCCTGGTGTCGCCGTTCCGGTGATGGTGGCGGCCACGGTGCCGGGCGTGCTTCCGGGGGCCGACTCCAGCAGCGCGGCGACCGCTCCGGCTACGTGCGGCGAGGCCATCGAGGTCCCGCTGATGGTGTTGGTGGCGGTCGGTCCGGTGTACCAGGCGGAGGTGATGCCGGTCCCCGGCGCGAACAGGTCCAGGCACGCCCCGGTGTTGCTGTAGCTGGCCCGGGCGTCGGTGCTCGTGGTGGCGCCGACGGTCAGCGCCCGCGGCGCGCGGGCAGGGGAGGAGGTGCAGGCGTCGGCGCTGCTGTTGCCCGCGGCGACGACCACGGTGACCCCGTCGTCGACGGCCCGGTCGACGGCGGCGTCCAGCGTCGAGGAGGCGCCTCCGCCCAGGCTCATGGTCGCGACGGCCGGCACGCCTGCGGGGTGGTTGGCGACCACCCAGTCCAGCGCGGTCACGATGCCGGAGGTGGAGCCCGAGCCGTCGCATCCGAGCACCCGCACCGGCACGACGGTCGCGGACTTGGCCACGCCGTACGTCGTGCCCGCCGTCGTGCCGGCCACGTGCGTGCCGTGCCCGTTGCAGTCCTCGGTGCCCCGGCCGTCGCTGATGACGGAGTAGCCGGCGGCGACCCGACCGGTGAACTCGTTGTGGCTGGAAAGCAGTCCGGTGTCAACGATGTACGCCGTCACCCCCAGGCCGGTCACGCCGTAGCCGAACGAGGACGACAGCGGCAGCGCCCGCTGGTCGATGCGGTCCAGGCCGTACGTCGGGCTGGGCTGCGTCTGGTCGGCCCGGTAGACCTGGTCGGCCTCGACGGTACGGACCTGGCTGTTGCGCGCCAGCGCCTGCGCCTGACCGGCGGTCAGGTCGGCGACGGCGCCGGGAAAGACGTTGCGGAGCACGTGCCGGACCCGTCCCCCGTCCTGCTCGATGCCGCGAGCCTGCGCACTGGCGTCGGCCGAGTCGACGAACTGGACGACATAGCGCGAGCGCGGCGCCTCTGCGGCGCCGGCGGGTGAGGCGGCCAGAGGGATCGCGAGCAGGATGCACGCCAGGGCGGCGGTCGTGGTCCTGGTCCGCAGGGTCGAGTCGCTCATGGGTCTCCTCGGTCGCAGGTGTTCCCTCTGTGTCGGCGTCGCGTCGGCCGTACTCAAGCCCTCGGGGCCGACGGGTCTGGGACACTGGGCCCCACAGCTGACGAGCCGAGGGAGCATCACCGTGATCGAGCGCTACACCCTGCCCGAGATGGGGCGGGTCTGGAGCGAGGCCCACAAGTACGAGCTGTGGTGCCGGGTCGAGGTGCTCGTCCTGGAGGCGCACGCCAAGGCAGGGGTGGTGCCCGCCGACAGCGTCGCGCCGGTCCGGGCCGCGCTGCCTCCCACGCCCGAGGCGGTCGCGGAGATCGAGGCGGTGACCCAGCACGACGTCATCGCCTTCCTGTCGGCGTGGGCCGACAACACCGAGCCCCGGGAGGCCGCGGCCTGGGTGCACTTCGGCATGACCAGCAGCGACCTGCTCGACACGGCCCTGGCGCTGCAGCTGGTCGACGCCACCGACATCCTGCTGACCAAGGCCGATGCGCTCGTGGCTGCACTGCGCGAGCTGGGCCTGGAGCACAAGGACACCGTCAAGGTCGGCCGTACGCACGGCATCCACGCCGAGCCCACGACCTGGGGCCACCGGGTCGCTGACCTCGCGTTCGCGATGGCGCGCAGCCGCGACCGGCTGCGTCGGGCCCGCGAGGCGGTGGCCGTCGCCAAGATCAGCGGCGCCGTCGGGACCTACTCCAACATCAGCAACGACGTCGAGGCGACGATCGCCGCCGAGCTCGGTCTGACACCGGCACCCGCCGCTACCCAGGTCGTCATGCGGGACGGGATCAGCGAGTGGGTCAGCGCTCTCGCGGTCATCGCCACCGTCTGCGAGGCCTTCGCGCTGGAGGTCCGGCACGGTCAGCGCACCGAGGTGCGTGAGCTCTCCGAGCCCTTCGGAAAGGGCCAGAAGGGCTCGAGCGCGATGCCCCACAAGAAGAACCCGATCGCCAGCGAGCGCATCGCCGGGATGGCCCGCATCGTGCGCGCCCAGGTCGTACCGGTCATGGAGGGGATCCCGCTGTGGCACGAGCGCGACATCTCGCACTCCTCCACCGAGCGGGTCGCGCTGCCCGACGCCGCGATCGCCACTGACTACCTGCTGCACCTCACGACCCGACTGGTGACCGGGCTGGTCGTCGACGCCGACCGCATGCGCGCCAACCTCGAGAGCACCGGCGGACTCATCTACACCTCGACCGTCCTGCTTGAGCTGGTCGAAGGTGGGCTGTCGCGCGAGGACGCGTATGCCTTCACCCAGCGCGCCGCGATGCGCACGTGGGAGACCGGGACGCCCTTCCGCGAGACGCTCACCGCCGAGGCGGCCGAAGCCGGGCAGGAGCTCGACGAGGCGCGGCTGGACGAGGTGTGCCGGCCTGAGCGCTACCTCGAGCGGCTCGCACCGGTCTTCGAGCGCCTGGCCGCTCTGACCTGAGCGGGGTACGGCGGGCTGGGCGCCGGCATGGCTCAACCCGGGCGGCGTAAGAACGGGCAGGCCGAGAGCAGGAACCATGACAAAGATGGCGAAAGGTCAGGTATCAGCCACCGCTCGGAGGTCACCATGTCTGTCCGCAAAGCCGTCCCCGTCGCCCTCGTCGCCATCGTGGCAGCCGGTGCCCTCACGCCCGCTCTTGCTGCTCCCAAGGCCAAGCCGAAGCCGATCACGGCGAAGTACTCCCTGGAGCTCGCACCGGTGCCGTCGCCGCTGGCGAGCGGCGTCGGCGGCAGCAACAGCTGCGTCGACGACCGCCTCGAGGGCGTCAGCACCGACACCCGTGAAATTAAGACCGTCGGCGCGGGGGTGCTCACCGTCAAGGTGACAGGGTTTGTCGGCGACTGGGACGTCACCGTCCGCGACGGTGCCAAGGTGCTGGGCATTGGGTCGGGGACGACCACCGGCGACCCGAGCTCGCTCGGGACGGCCAACACCGAGACCCTCGCGATCAAGACCCGCAAGGCCACCACGCTGCGGCTGGGCGTCTGCAACTTCCTCGGCGGTCCCGACGCCGACGTGACGTACACGTTCACCTACGCCTGAACCGTGGGCGCGCAGGTGCAGCCGGCCAGAGCATCGTGCCGACCGCTCGGCTCTGACTGGCAGACTGCCCCGATGACCGATCTCCCCCTGCCGCTGCTGGCCCGTGGCAAGGTCCGCGAGCTCTACGAGGTCGACGCCGACCAGCTGCTCCTGGTCGCGAGTGACCGCCTCTCGGCCTACGACGTGGTGCTCCCGACGGCCGTCCCGGACAAGGGAGCGGTGCTCACGGGCCTGTCGGTGTGGTGGTTCGAGCAGCTCGCCGACGTCGTCCCGAACCACCTCGTCACGGCGCGCACCGCGGACTTCCCCGCCTGCCTGCAGCCGTATGCCGCTCAGCTGCGCGGGCGCTCGATGCTGTGCCGGCGGCTGGAGATGGTGCCGGTCGAGTGCGTCGCGCGTGGTTATCTCACCGGCTCCGGCCTGACGGACTACCGGGCGACCGGCGGCATCTGCGGCGAACCGCTGCCGACCGGCTTGGAGGACGGAAGCCGGCTCCCAGCGGCCATCTTCACCCCGGCCACCAAGGCTGAGGTCGGTGACCACGACGAGAACGTCTCGTACGCCGGTGTGGTCGACGTCGTCGGCGCCGAGCTCGCGGCAGAGCTGCGCCGGCTGACGCTCGCCGTCTACGACAGGGGCGCGGCGCTGGCCGCGGAACGCGGGATCCTGCTCGCCGACACCAAGCTCGAGCTCGGGCACGACCGCAGCGGCGCCCTGGTGCTCGGTGACGAGGTGCTGACCCCGGACTCCTCCCGCTTCTGGCCCGCCGACGGCTGGCAGCCGGGCCGGGCGCAGCCGTCCTACGACAAGCAGTACGTGCGTGACTGGCTCGACGCCTCCGGCTGGGACCGTACGGCGCCAGGCCCGCAGCTGCCGGACGACGTCGTCGAACGGACGAGGACCAAGTACGTCGAGGCGTACGAGCGGCTCACCGGCAGCAGCTTCGACTCCTGGCTGCGAGAATCCTGAGGACACCGGGCACTGCGCAGCGTGAAGGGCCGCCCGGTGTGATCCGGCGCGGCCCTTCACCCCCCTCACAGCTCGCGCGATCCGGCTCCAGCACCGGATCCGCACCCGCGGGCAGGCCCCCGGGCTCTCGTTCTCGACCCAAGGGTGCCCACTCAACCTGAGGCTCGGTGGTGGAACCGCTGAAGATCTCCTGAAGCGAACGGTGGTTGCGCAGCGGCCCCAGTCGCGACAGATTGCCCCTGTGCTCACCCAACGTCCCCGCGTGCTCGTCGTCGAGGACGACGGCCCCATCCGCTCCGCCCTCGAGATCGCGCTGAAAGCCGAGCGCTACGAGGTGCTCGCTCTGCCCGACGGCACCTCGTTGGGTCGCACCGCCGATGACTACCGCCCTGACCTCGCCGTCCTAGACGTCCGGCTCCCGGTCGGTCCGGACGGCTACGGCATGGCCCGGTTGTTGCGCGCCCGCAGCACGCTGCCGATCCTGTTTCTCACCGCTGCCGATGCCGTCGAGGACCGGCTCGCCGGCTTCGAGGCAGGCGCTGATGACTACCTGGTCAAGCCGTTCTCGATGGCCGAGCTGCTCGCCCGCGCGAAGGCGCTGCTGCGCCGCAGCGGCCGGCTCGCCTCGGACTCCTGGCAGATCGGCGACCTCGTCGTGGACGACGACGCTCGCCGCGTCGTACGGGCTGGTTCGCCTCTGGAGTTGACCCGCACCGAGTACGACCTGCTCGCCGTCCTCGCGCAGAACGTCGGCAAAGTGCTGTCCAAGACCCAGCTGCTCACCCAGGTCTGGGGCTTCGAGGACTACGACGCCAACCTCGTCGAGGTGCACATGAGCGCCTTGCGCCGCAAGCTCGAGGCCGACGGCCCCCGCCTCGTCCATACGGTGCGCGGGGCGGGTTACGTGCTCCGGGAATGACCGCGACCCCACCGCTCGGTCGCCGGGTCGCCCTGTCCGGCGTGGCGGTCGTGGCCGTGGTGCTGGTGGTCGTCAACGCCGCGGTCTACCTGGCCTTCTCGGCCTCCCTTCACGACTCATTACGGGCAGTGCTCGACGAGCGGGCGGCGACCGCTCGGGCCGAGGCGTCGGTGGTACGGATCGCCGGCCGTGGCCCGGACGATCTGGCCCGGCGGCTGCAGGCCCGGGGCGTGCGCGCGGGGGGGCGCGCGCCGGCCGGGGGGGCCGACGCCGCGGCCCCGGCGTCCCCCCTGCTGGGTGGCATCCCGATCGTGGGCGCCGACGCCCTCGTGTCCCGCCAGGTGAGTCTGCCGGCAGGACTGACCGTGCAGGTCTTCGCCCGCTCCGCGACGGGATCGCTGCGCCGCCTGCTGCTGTTCCAGACGCTGGCGTCCGTGCTCGCGCTGGCCCTGGCCGGCCTGCTGCTGGCCCGCGCGACACGGCTGACGCTGAAGCCTCTGGACGACATCGTGGCCGCTGCTGGCCTTACTGCCTCGGGGGAGCGCGGGGCGCGGCTCAGACCGGACCGCCCGCACACCGAGCTGGGACGGATGGCCGCGGCCTACGACGAGGTGCTCGACGCGCTCGAGGCCGGCCATGAGGTCGCGAAGAAGCTGGAGCGGCGGCGCGAGACCGTCGAGGCGCGCTGGCGACAGGTCCTGGAGGCGACGGCCGAGGCCTATGTGAGCATCGACGCGGACAGGCGGGTGGCAGACTGGAATCCCAGCGCGGAGAATCTCTTCGGCTGGGAGCGGGAGCAGATCCTGGGTCGGCCCGTCGCCGTGCTGGTCTCCGAGCAGCATCTCGAGCCGTTCACCCGGCTGCTGGATCGGCTGCTGGCGAGTGGCCCGGGACCCGTAGCGCAGCCGTACTCCGCGCTCGGACGGACCCGCGACGGACGGTCGGTGCTGCTCGAGGCCACCATCTGGGGTGTCGACCGCCGCGGCGGCGCCCTGGTGCATGCCTTCGTGCGTGACATCGGGGAGCGCCGACGCGTCGAGAACGAGGCGGCCCGGCTGGCCGCAGTCGTGCAGGGCTCCGCCGACGCGATCGTGACCACCGCACCTGACGGGACGATCCTGAGCTGGAACCTCGCCGCCGAGCAGATGTACGGCTGGACAGCCGACGAGGCGATCGGCCGCCACCAGGCCCTAGTGGTGCCGACCGACGAGCTCCCCGGCGTCGGGCGGATGCTGGCCGACATCGCCAGCGAGCTACCGGTCCCGGAGAGCCAGGGCGTACGCATGAGCCGCGGCGGCGCCTCCATCCCGGTGTCGCTGCGAATGTCCCCGGTGCACGACCGGCGGGGCAGGGTCGTCGCGGCATCCACGATCGCGCGCGACGTCACCGAGCAGCGATGGATGGCTGAGACCCTCGACCGCACCCTCACGGCACTGGAGCGGGCGCTCGAGGAGGCGCGGGCGTCGGAGGAGTCGACCCGGCGCTTCCTCGGTGACGCTGCCCACCAGCTGCGTACGCCGATGGCGGGGATCCGGGCCTGCGCGGAGACCCTGCTGCGGGGAGCCGACCCCGCGGACGCGGACCGGCTGCTCGCCACGATGGTGCGGGAGACCTCACGGGCCGCGCGCCTCATCACCGCGCTGCTCCGGATGGCACGACTGGAGCAGGGGGACCTCGGCGCGCCGGTGGTGCCGGTCGACGTCGTCCCCCTGTGCGCGGCCGAGGTGGAGCGCCTCAGCCTGCTGTCACCGGACCTCGACGTGCAGCTCGTCGTCGAGCAGGCACCGGCGCACCCGGTGCACTTGGACGCGGCGGCGTGCCAGGAGATTCTGAGCAACCTGGGAGACAACGCCCGACGTCACGCGGTCAGCCGCATCGCGCTGATCGTGGACGCCGACGACGGGCGCGTACGGCTGCGCGTCATCGACGACGGGCCAGGCGTCCCCGAGGAGCGCCGGGAGGAGGTCTTCGAGCGCTTCGTCAGCCTCGACGGGCGTGGGGGGTCCGGCCTCGGCCTGCCGATCGCGCGCGGCCTGGCGCGCGCGATGGACGGCGAGCTGCGGTACGAGAACGGCTTCTTGCTGGAGCTGCCGGCTCAGGTCACCGTCGAGGCGCCGTCGGCCGGGGCCGCGTAAGCGCGCGGGGTGGGAAGCGTGACGATCCGGCGGGGAGCGCTGTCGGCGATGCCTCGCAGGACGATCTGCAGTGCCTGGAGGTTGTCCTCTGGCACCAGCGCGGCGGCGCCTGCCTCCACAGCGGCGACGTCGAGCTGACCGAACGCAGACAGCAGCACGATCTGGCAGCCGGGCGCGGCCTCCCGAAGGTCGCGGACGGCGCGCAGGCCGTTCATCCCGGGCAGCGGCAGGGTCACGACAGCCACGTCCGGCTGCGTCGCCCGGACCAGCTCGCGCAGGGTGAGGTAGCCGTCAGCGGCGCCGCCGAGCTCGAACCCGCACCGCCCCAGTAGCCGGGCGACGGCATGACGCTTGTCCGCACGGTCATCGCAGACCACTCCCACGGGAGCGCGGTCTTGTCTGGTCATGGGTTCAGCGTGGCAGACGCACCTGAGACTGGGCTGAAGATCTGGGCCGTCTATTCGGGGTTGCCGCCGCATGGGTGTGCAGCCGGCGCGGAGGCAGAGTGCTGGGAGTCGCCTCCTGCTGGCGCGTGCCCTCTTCTTGCCGCTTTCTGCGTTTCCCTTGTACGCAGCAGCAACGCCGCTGGCTGGGCGATGCTTCTACGTGGGCCCATCGGTAACGAGCGCGGCTCGGGGTAGCCGATAATGCCTGACCCGTAGCGATGTCGCCGCGCCGTGGGTGAGGAAGGGGCGGGCTGCACCGGACGAGCAGGGCGGGCGGGCGGGCAGGCACGGCGGTCGCCCTTGGACGCGGCAGCCGTACCGGCGGTGACCGGCATCAGCACGCCGTTTTCCACGGCCGTCGTGGACCGGTTGTCGCAGCCGGTGCGCTGGCCACTGCTGGGCGCGGCAGCGACCAAGGGGTTTGAGCTGCTGAAGGAGATCGTCACCGGCTTGGCCGAGGTGGCGCTGCAGCCGGCGACGTTGTCGTTGTGCCAGGCCCGCTGGTCTCCGGTCGCCGGCCGATCGTGAACGAGGCGGTTGCGCCGGGCGCCGCCTCAGGCGTCGCGAATGAGGCGTAGACGGTGTCCACGAAGACCGGCGCGGCCGTGCCTGCGACAACCGCCACTGCTCCCAGGACAGCGATCGATCTCGTGCGACGCATTGGTGTCTCCCTGCCAGGTGTGTGGGCTCGGCGTGGTTGCACGTGAGCCGCGGGGTTCTGGCCGAGCGACAGGTGGCACCCGGGCACGCGCCTGGTCGTTCTGTTTTACGGAACTGAGGGAGGCTCCGCGAGGCCAACCTGAGGAGGAACTGAGCACCCGCTGAAGGTCTGCTGAAGAAGATCGGCTCAGGTGCAAAATCCGCACAGAGCGTAGTTGAGTAGAGGCGAGAGGGCGGCGAAGGCGGGGCCTCTATTGCCAGTTTCAGCACCCTCTGTCGCTGTGGCTTGTATCGCCTGCACCCAAGGAGGCCCCGCGTGTCCGCCGATTGCCAGCCCCCGACGGTCCCGGCGGAATCGCCGGCACGGTCGGACCGCGCTGCAGCGGCGGTGTTCCTCGACCCCTCCGGCGCCAGATGGCACCGCGTCCGGCGTACGGTGTTGCTCTTGCTGCTTCCGTTGCTGCTGCTCAGCCTCGGCTCGCTGGCGCTGGCCAGCACCCGGCCCAGCGGCGCGCTTCCCCGAGCGGCCCTGTCTGTGGCCGAAACCGGTCGTACCCTACCCGTTGTCGGCCGCGGACCACTTGTCCGGGTGCTCCAGGTCGTCCCCGGCGCCGCAGGCGCGAAGGTCGCCATAGTCCCCGGCACCGGGATGGTCCGGCTGCTGAATCCGGACGAGCAGACCGCGGCCGCGAGTTCCCCGTACCTGCTCGAGCGCTACGGCTACGCCGGCGGACCGCGGCAGCACCCAGCCCTGCTGCTGACCTTCGACGGCGGGCCGGACCCGAAGTACACGCAGCGTGTGCTCGATGTACTGCGCCGCCATGATGTCAGCGCGACCTTCTTCGTGACGGGACAGGCCGCGGCGCGCGAGCCCGACCTCGTGCGGCAGATCAGTGCCAGCGGTCACATCGTGGGCAACCGCACCCTGACCTACGTCAACTTCTCGAACGCGCCGCAGCCGCGTGTACGCCAAGAGCTCCTGGTCGCGGACCGAGCGCTGCGCGCGCTGACTGGCCGACGAGCCGGCGTCGTCCGCCTCCCGTACGCCGCGGGCGACGACGCTGGGCTGGGAGTTGCGGTCCCAGCGATTCTCGCGGCGCAGCGCCAGGGCTACGCGGTCATGGCCTACGACGCCGCCGTCGAGGACCTCGGTGACCCGAAGCAGGCCGATGCCCGCGCGCTGCCCCTCCCACGGCTTTCCGGCAACGACGTGACCGTCAGGCTGCACGACGGCGGCGGCAAGGGCCGGCAGCGGACCGTTGACTACCTGGACCGGCTGATCCCGTACGCGCAGTCCCGCGGCTACGTTCTCCCGCCTCTGACGCAGGTCCTGCCCACCCTCACGCAGGCTGTTGCCCCGGTGGACGTGACACTGGCCGACCGATTCGCGGCGCTGTGGATGATGGCGCTACTCGGCTGGCCGCACGCGGCGGTGACAAGCCTGTTCTGGTTTGCGGTGTTCGCGGTCGTCGGCGTGTCCAGTATGACCGTCTGCCTGGCGCTGTGGCGAAGCCGCAAGCGCCGCCGCCTGCTCAGTCTGCTGGTGACGCAGGCGACCGGTGGGCAGCCCCTCAGCGTCACCGTCCTGATCGCGGCCTACAACGAGGAGAACGTGATCGCGCGGACACTGGAGTCGTTGGGGGCGTCGCGTCACCCGCTGACCGAGCTGCTCGTGATCGATGACGGATCGAGCGATGACACCGCTGCGCGGGTCCGGGCCGTCGCGGCGCGTGACCCAAGGGTCCGGCTGCTCTCGCAGGACAACTCAGGAAAGTCCGGTGCGCTCAACAACGGCCTCCGCGTCGCTACCGGGGACCTGGTCGTGACCGTCGACGCCGACACCCTGGTGTCGCCGGACAGCGTGGGAAACCTCGTCCGCCACTTCGCCCTGGACACCACCGGGCGCCTCGCCGCCGTCGCGGGAGTGGTCAGGGTCGGCAACCGCGATCTCAACCTGCTGACGCGCTGGCAGTCCCTGGAGTACCTGACGCAAATTTCGGTGGAGCGGGCCGCCCACGACGCGCTCGGGGCGATCACCATCGTTCCGGGCGCTTGCGCGGCCTGGCGCCGCGGCGCCGTGATGTCGGTCGGCGGCTACTCCGAGGACACATTGGCGGAGGACTGCGACCTGTCGCTGTCGCTGCACCGGGCGGGTTGGCGCGTCACTCAGGACGACGAGGCGCTGGCGTTCACCGAGGCGCCGGCGACGCTCGACGACCTGCTCAAGCAGCGGGTCCGGTGGACATTCGGCACGCTTCAGGCGGTCACGAAGCACCGCAACATGCTGCTCAAGCCCCGCCACGGGTGGCTCGGCATGTTGGTCCTGCCCTGGTACGCCGCCTCCCTCATCGTGCCGCTGCTCACCATCCCGTTCGTCGGCGTGATGGGCGTCGTCGCCGTCCGGACCCAGGGCTGGGGGATCGTCGGCGTCTACTTCGCGGCATTCACGCTCGCCCACCTCATGGTGGCGGCCACCGGGGTGCGTCTGGCGCGCGAGAGCTGGCGGCACCTGCTCGTCGTCCCGGTCTACCGAGTCGTCTACGAGCCGCTTCGCGCCTACCTGCTCTACGTCTCCGCCTACAGCGCGCTGCGGGGGGTAAAGGTCGGCTGGAACAAGCTGGCCCGGGCTGGGACGGTACGGGCGCCCCTCACCGCGCCGGCCGAGCTGCCGCCGGTGCTGCCGGTGCCCGCGCAGCCGCCGACACCGGCAGCGTTGCCGACAGGGGTCGCCTCGCCGCACCGCGTGATCGACCTCCGCGACCCGGTCGAGGTGCGCCCATGACGCCGGTGCTCGAGCGGACCTCTGCACCGACAGCGCAGGCCGCCTCCGCCGGGCGCGACCGCTACATCGACACCCTCCGCGCCCTGGCCCTCGTCCGTGTGGTGACCTACCACCTGCTTGGCTGGGCGTGGCTTCCGCTGCTGTTCCCCTCAATGGGGGTGATGTTCGCGCTCGCCGGCGGCCTCGTCGCCGCGTCGCTGAGCCGCGCGGGCCAGTGGACGGTGCTGCGGCGGCGGGTGCGCCGCCTGCTGCCGCCGCTTTGGGCGCTGGGCATCGTCCTGATCCCGGTAATGCTGTGGCGCGGGTGGACCTATGACGCTTCGAGTTACGAAGGCAGCTCGCTTTCCTGGTCGTCCTTGGTGACCTGGGTGCTGCCGGTGTACACGCCCGGCGGCAGCGCCTGGGGCGCGCCGTTCGTCTCACCGCTGTGGTATCTGTCGGCCTACCTGTGGTTCCTCGTCCTAAGCCCGGGGCTGCTGTGGCTCTGGCGGCGATGGCCGCGGCGGACGCTGGCTCTGCCGGTGGTCGTCCTGCTCGCGTTCGGGACCGGGCTCATCGTGTCGAACGGCAGCCGGACGGATGCGGTCTCGCTGATACTGGCGACGTACGGCAGCTGTTGGCTGCTCGGCTTCGCGCACCAGGACGGAAGCCTGCGACGAGTGCCAGGGCGTCAGGCGCTGGCACTTGGGGTGACCCTCATCGTTGCGGGCGCCGGGTGGGCGCACGCGCACCCTGACCCGGAGCTGGGCGCCAACATCGACGCGATCCCCGTCGCCAACGCCGCCTATTGCCTGGGTTATGCGCTGCTGCTACTTCGCTTCTACCCGTCGTTCGACTGGATGTGTCGCCATGTGGTGCTGGACACGCTCGTGGCTACGGTCAACGCCCGGGCAATGACGATCTACCTCTGGCACAACGTCACCGTGGCGAGCGCGCTGTTACTCGAACAGCGCTACGCCGCCGGTCGCTGGTACGCCTACGGGCATGACACGCTGAGTCACTGCGTGCAGTATGCCGTGGTCTGGGTGCTCATAGCCGCCATTCTCCTCGCCCTCGGCTGGGTCGAGGACGTCGCAGCGCAGCGCCGGGCGCGGGTGCTTCCCTGGCGGGGTCGCGGCCCGGGAGGCACGACTCCGCCCCGCCGTCAGGGACGCCTGCAGTTTAAGATCGTCCGTCGTCGTGGACGCCAGCCTCACCAGGACATCGACCTGCGCGACGGGCGGCCTCCGACGGCGCGCCCGGCGCACCCGGCGCACCGCCGAGCCGGGCAGCACAGCCGCCAGCGCCTCATGCCGACTACCACGCCGTGGCACTCACGACGGTCGACGCGGGGCTGAGGTTGCCTGCGGCGTCCACGGAGTGAACGAGGTACCAGTAGGTCCGTCCGCGTACGAGGCCGGTGTCCGTGACGCTAGTACCCGCCGTGGAGGCGACGGTGCTCCACGGTCCTGCGGCAGATGTTGCACGCAGCAGGCGGTAACCGCTGAGCCCGCTGCCGCCGGCGTCTGTCGACGCGACCCACGCCACCTTGATCAGGCGCTTGCCCGCGGTCGCGGTCACCGCGGTGGGAACCGACGGCGCAGTGGTGTCAGCCACCGGCGCCGGGGACGAGGTCGACCCCCAGCGGGTACGGACCGCCTCCCACAGGGCCGGGTCCTCGCCGCCGAGCCGCCAGAAGGCAGCACCGGCCAAGCCGTACGCGTCGACCACCGTCAGCCGGGCCGCGACCGACTCCGCGTCGGCATAGTGCACGGTGTGCGTGCTGCCGGAAGTCACGTAGCTGAAGCTGGGCTCCGCGGTGGTGCTGTTCCAGACGCGGGTCGCCCCCGCCGCCTGCTGGCGGGACATCGCGGTGGCGAACGTGACGCCCTCACCCCTGCTGCCAACCCAGTCGTAGCCGTAGAGGTTCATGCCGAGCTCGACCTTGCTGGCCGGGATGCGGCTGACGGAGTAGGCCGCGACGTCCTTGACCCACGAGAGCGGGGCGATCGGGCCAGCCGGGCTGGTCGACCAGGAGTAGTCGTACGCCATGACGCGCACGCGGTCGGCCACCGCGCCGATGGCCGCATAGTCCTGCGCCTGCGGGCCGTTCCACGTGCCGGCGTCCGACGTCTTCGGGTGCACGGCCACCGTCATCAGTTTCCCATCGGCGTGCAGCGCGCTCGACAGCCTGCTCAGGAAAACGGAGAGGCGGTCCTTGTCCGATGCGGCCAGCGACTCGTAATCGACGTCAATGCCGTCGTAGCCGTTGTCCTTCACAAGAGCGACCAGCGCCTGCACGTGCGCCGCACGAGCGGAGTCGGAAGCCAGCATGGTGGACACCCGGACCGGGTCGAAGTCGTTGGTGATCGTCGGGACAACCTTCACGCCGGCGCCACGCAGCGTGCTGAGGACTGTCGCATCCTCAGCGCCGCCGTAGCTCGCCACCGTTCCGGTGGAACTGAACAGGTACCAGAACGGCGAGGCGGCGGAGTAAAGGTCGGCGTTAGCGGTGAACGACCGCATCGCGCGCGCCTGGTCCCAGTAGGGAATCCAGGCGGTGACCTTCTTGAGGGGAGTCGTGGTTTCCGAGGCCGATGAAACCGGTGCAATCGCCCCCAGGAGCGTGCCAGTGACGGTCACGACGCAGGCGAGGACCAGGGCGCGCAGGCGGAGGGAGTGAGTGCGGGACATGCCGATAACTTCGGCAGTCACGCTGAGCTACTTAACTTAAGCAAAACTTCAGAAGCGCTTCAGGTCAGCCTCAGGTTCCGGCTGCAGGGTTCATCCCAGACGCACGTCGCCGCCCGCCGTCCATGGTGCCAGCGGTTCCGCTTCCAGAAGGAGAAACGTCATGCTGGACCCCATGGGCCTCCACACGAACCGCCGTCGGCTCTCGCGCGCTGCTGTCGTCACCGCCGTCGGCGCGTTGACCCTGGCGGCGGGTGGTGCCGTTGGGTTCGCCGCCATTCCCTCCGCGCCCGGCGGCGAGATCAGCGGCTGCTACAGCAAGAGCAGCGGCGCGCTCCGCGTCATCGACGCGCAGAAGAACGAGAAGTGCGACTCGAAGAGTGAGCTGCTGATCACGTGGAACCAGAAGGGTCAGAAGGGTGACACCGGCGCCACGGGTGCCACGGGTGCCACAGGCCTGCAGGGTCCGCAGGGACTGACGGGCGACACCGGAGCCACCGGCGCCAAGGGTGACGACGGCAAGGCCGGCAAGGACGGCAAGGACGGCGCTGTCGGTCCGCAGGGTCCGCAGGGCGACACCGGAGCTACCGGCGCGCAGGGTGAGACCGGCGCGGCGGGTGCCGACGGTGCCGATGGTGCTACGGGTGCGACTGGCGCGCAGGGTGAGACCGGCGCGGCGGGTGCCGACGGTGCCGACGGTGCTACGGGTG
>JBBPYI010000144.1:0-3128 GCA_038200075.1 Mycobacteriales bacterium | reverse complement strand
GTCGAGGTCGGTCTCGGCGCCGTCGTCGGTGACGAAGACCTCGCCGTGCTGGAACGGGTTCATCGTGCCGGGGTCGACGTTGAGGTAGGGGTCGAGCTTCTGCATCGTCACCCGCAGCCCGCGGGCCTTGAGCAGCCGGCCCAGGCTCGAGGCGGTCAGCCCCTTGCCGAGCGAGGAGGCGACGCCTCCGGTGACGAACAGGTGGCAGGTGCTTGCCGCTCCGGATCGGGAGGTCAAGGTCGAACGGGCCACTGGGCGACTCCCGTGCTCACGTCAGCGCGACACCGCTGCACGGGAGTTCAGCCTACAGGGGTACGCGGGGTCGCCGGATCCCGACGCGCCCGCGCGATGACGGCCAGGGTCGCCGGGAGCGCGACGACGATCGCCAGCGCTGGTACGGCCGCGCCGCTGTCGTTGAGCGCGAAGCCGAGCGCGCTCGCGAGCCCCAGGGCCAGCAGGCCGTGCCGCCAGCCGGGAGCCGCCTCGAAGGCGGCGCGCAGGGGGGCAGGGGGGCGTACGACCAGCGCGACCGCCAGCGCGACGACCAGCGGCAGCGCGGCGGTCACCGGGCTGCGCAGCAGCAGCCCGAACGTTGCCTCCGCCTTGCGGCTGACGACGTCACCGGCCGTGCCGTCGGCGAGCTGCGCAACGAACCGGCCCAGATGGCTGCGGTCGGCGGGAGCGCGGCCGAAGTCGGCCAGCGCGAACACCGTCACGACCGCGACGGCCCCGCCGACGGCGAGCAGCAGTCTGGCGAGGGTGACGCGCGTACCGGTGCGCAGCAGGCCGAGCAGCACGAACGCCGGCAGCAGCGCCAGCACCCCGCCGACGTCGCTGCCGAAGGGCGGGGCGCCGTCGACGGCCACCGCCGCTGCCGCGATGAGCGCCAGCACGATGGCCCGTCGGGTCGCGGTGGCGGCCAGCAGCACCGCGGCCGCCAGCGCCCCGAAGGCGACGTTGCCGATCCCGGCGAAGCGCCCGGCGACCAGCGGCGAGTAGCCCGCGACGCTCGACATCTGCAGCTGCGCACCGGTCACCAGGTCCACCAGCAGGACGGCAGCGACGAAGCCGCACACCAGCTGCGACGGACCGGCCGGGCCTGCCCGTCGCTGCACCGCCAGCGCTGCCACGGCCACCGAGACCGGGACCACGACCGCGAGCAGACCGAGCAGCGGGACCTGCGCCCGCCACCAGGGGACCAGGTTGGCCAGGTAGGACGCGCCGACGGCTGCGACCCCTGCCAGGGCGACCAGCTCGACCGCCCGCGGGCGGCGCCACAGGACAACCACCAGCAACAGGACCGTGCCGAGCAGCACGACGAAGAACGGCACCGTCGCCGCCCGCATCCCCTGCGCCTTGGCGTCGAGGTCGACCAGCTCGGCGACGCTGGGCGCGGGCCCGGCCACCGTCCACGGCTGGCCGTCCATCACCGCCGGCACAGGCCTGCCGAGCACGCTCAGGACAGTGGGGGCCACGTCGATGAGCTGGACGTACGGCGCGCGCCGGGTGCTCGCCGACCGCAGCGCGCCGCGGGGGAACGACGGGCCGGTCGCCAGCGCGACGTGCAGGTGGGCCTCGGACTCCCCGGTCCCCTCCGACACCCCGACGACGAGCAGGTCGACGGCGGCCGGCAGGTTCGCCAGCGCGTCGGCGACGACGGCGTCCGCGGCAGTAAGCGCCCTCGCCCGGTCGCCGTTGTCCAGGGTGCCGGCGTCCAGGGTGCCGGCGTCGACGATCACCACGGGGGCTCCGGCCTGTCCCCCGCCGGCCATCGCGAGGCGGGCTCCCGCGCCGGAAGCCTCGAAGCGGCCGTCCAGGGCCTTGCCGAGAGCGGCGAGGCGGGCCCCGTCGAGGGTGTCGGCGTTGCGGGCGACCAGGTCGTCGCCAGACCGCAGGTCGTCGACAGGACTCAAGCCCTCGCCGCAGGGCTGTCGACCGTCGAAGGCGTCGGCCCGGGCGCCGGCGCCGAGGGTCAGCCAGCCGTCGGCGGCGCACGAGACGGCCGGCCTGGCCTTGACCGACAGCGCCCCCACAGCCCCGGTCCGGGCCAGCCGGTTCAGCGCCGGGGTTGCCGGGCCGAGGTCGTCCCAGCGCAGCCCGGCGACCCCCAGGACGAGCACGCCACCGAGGCGGGTCGGGAGCACGTCCACGCCGGGCGGGCCCTGCGGTGAGCCGGACGGGACCGGCCGTAACGACGGGCCCTGCTGCGCGGCGGCCGGACCGCCGAGCAGCAGCAGCACGACCACGAGCGGCAGCAGGCGCTTCATGCGAGCAGCCCGGCGTAGACGGCGGCGACCTGGTCGGCGGTGTCGGACTCGGTCGGGAAGCCGGCGGCCACCGCCCGGCCCCGCTCCCCCAACGCCGCGGCGGCGGCCGGGTCCTCCAGCAGCCGGCGTACGGCCGACCCGAGCGCGGCCGGGTCGCCGGCGGGCACCAGCACCGCGCCGTCCCCGACCAGGTCGGGGGTGCCGCCGACGGCGGTCGCCACCAGCGGCCGGCCGGCGCGCAACGCCTCCTGGGCGGTCAGCGAGCGCGCCTCCCACACCGACGGCAGCACCACGACGTCCGCGGCGGCCAGCAGGTCGGCGACGTCGTCGCGGGCGCCGAGCCAGCGGATCTGCGGGGCGGCTGCGGCCAGCTCGGCGGCCAGCGGTCCGTCGCCGGCGACCGCCACGACCGCGTCTCCCAGCAGCGGCAGCGCGGCGACGAGCGTGTCGTAGCCCTTCTGGGGGTGCAGCCGCCCGACCGCCAGGACCAGCGGCCGTCCCAGGCCCGGGTCGCGTCCGGTCGCCACCAGCGGGGGTGCGGCCACCGGCGCGAGGCGTACGTCGCTCGCGCCGAGCGCCCGGGCCCGGTCGGCCAGGTCGGCGCTGGCGGCCAGCACCACCCGTGCGCGGCGGGCGACCAGGTGCTCCAGGGCGCCGGCGACCGGTCCGGTGACGGCGTTGTGCAGGGTGACGACGACCGGGGCGGGGGTCAGCACCGCGAGCGCCCCGGCCCGCAGCCCGTGGGCGTGCACGACGTCGGCGCGGGCAGCCAGGGCTCGCAAGCGCCGTACCGCCCTGGCGTCGCGGACCGCGTGGGGGCGACCGCCGATGTCGACCTCGGCGTACGCCGGGAAGGTGAAG
>JBBPYI010000143.1:0-7315 GCA_038200075.1 Mycobacteriales bacterium | reverse complement strand
GGCCCGTCCGGCGTCGGGAAGACCGAGCTGTCCAAGACGCTCGCGGAGTTCCTCTTCGGCGACGAGGACTCGCTCATCCTGCTCGACATGAGCGAGTACATGGAGAAGCACACGGTCTCCCGCCTCGTCGGCTCGCCTCCCGGCTACGTCGGCTACGAGGAGGGTGGCCAGCTCACCGAGAAGGTGCGGCGCAAGCCTTTCTCGGTCGTGCTGTTCGACGAGGTCGAGAAGGCCCACCCGGACGTGTTCAACACGCTTCTGCAGATCCTGGAGGACGGTCGCCTGACCGATTCCCAGGGCCGGGTCGTGGACTTCAAGAACACCGTGCTGATCATGACGTCCAACCTCGGCACCCGGGACATCTCCAAGGGCTTCAACCTCGGATTCCAAAAAGACGGCGACACCAAGGGCGCCTACGAGCGGATGAAGGACAAGGTCGAGACCGAGCTCAAGCAGCACTTCCGGCCGGAGTTCCTCAACCGCGTCGACGACATCGTGGTGTTCCACCAGCTGTCCGAGCCGGAGATCCTGCAGATCGTGGACCTCATGCTCGCCCGGCTCGACGGTCAGCTCCGCAACAAGGACATGGGTCTCGAGGTCACGCAGGCCGCCAAGGTGCTGCTGTCCAAGAAGGGCTACGACCCGGTCCTCGGCGCCCGGCCGCTGCGTCGCACGATCCAGCGCGAGCTGGAGGACCAGCTGTCCGAGCAGATCCTCTACGGCACCCTGACCGCCGGCCACATCGTGGTCGTCGACGTCGAGGGTGAGGGTGACCAGGCGAAGTTCGTCTTCCGCGGCGAGCCCAAGCCGAGCAACGTGCCGGACGCTCCGCCGGTCGACCTGGCCGGCAGCGGCGGCATCCCGGAGCTCGGCAGCGCCGGCGACCCCACCGCCTAGCAGCACCCGCACGACCCGCAGAGGCGGCCTTCCCAGCTGGGGAGGCCGCCTCTGCGGCGTACGGCCTCCCGGCCGGGATGCAGGCCGGTAGCGTCGCCGGCACTGCCGCAGAGGAGGACACGTGGAGCCGGTCGTGCGTGACCGCGTCGGCCTGCTGTTCGACGTGACCAGCGACGCCGTTGTCATCCTGCAAGCCGGCCGGGTCGTCGCCTGGAACCCGCGGGCCGAGCAGCTGCTCGGAGTCAGCGCCGCTGTTGCTCTGTCGGGGGCGCCGACCCCGCTGGACCCCCATCTGCCGTGGCTGCTCGCGCTGGCCGACGGCGGTGAGCCGCAGCGACTGGACCTGGCCGCGCACGGCACGGTCGAGGCGACCCGTCGCGCGGTCGACGGCCGCGAGGTGCTCCTGCTGCGTGACCTGACGGCCGTGCTGGCCCGTGAGGACGGGCTGCGGCGGCTCGCGGCGCTGTCCCGCGAGCTGCTGTTCGCCCCGCCCAGCGTCGGCCCCGTCCTGCAGTCGCTGGTCACCGAGGCCAAGGCCATGACCTCGGCGGCGTACAGCGCCCTGCTGCTGCTGCGCGAGGGGAGCCTGACCGAGAGCAGCCACTTCGTCTACGACGCGCCGCGGCACCTGTTCCCCGAGGCGATGCCGCGAGCGGTGGGACTGCTGGCCGTCCCGCTGGCCACCGGCTCGCCGGCCCGCCTCGACGACATCAGAGGCCACCCGGCGGGTGTCGGGCTGCCGGGGGTGCACCCCCCGATCGGCCCCCTGCTGGCGGTGCCGATCATGGCGGGGGACCGGGTTCTTGGCGAGCTGGCGGTGGCCAACCCCCCTGGCGGCCGGGTCTTCAACGCCCTCGACGAGGAGCTCCTGGAGGATCTGGCCGCCCACACCGCCGTGGCGGTGCGCTGGGCGCAGGGCGGCGAACGCGAGCGCGAGCAGGAGCTGTTGCGGCAGGAGGCCGTGGACACCGCTCGGCACGACATCCGCACCCCCCTGGGCGCGGGCAAGGGCTACACCTCGTTGCTCGCCACCAAGATGGACCGCATGTCTGCCCAGCAGGTCGCGACGGCGCTGGACGGCCTGCGCAGCTCTTTCGAGCGGATCGAGGCGTTCAGCGCCCGGTTGCTCGTCGACGGGCGGCTGCAGGCTGCGCCACCCACCCCGCGGTGGCGGCGGATCGACCTGGTGGAGCTGCTGGAGGAGGTCCGGCGCGACGCCGCGGTGACCAGCGGGCGCGAGGACGCCGTACGCGTGGTGATGGCTCCCGGAGCGCCGGTCACGCTCGCCGGTGATACCGAGCTGGTGCGGGAGGTGATCGACAACCTGGTCGGGAACGCCCTCAAGCACGGCGGCAGCGCGGGTCCGATCAGCCTGTCGGTGCGGCGTGAGGGCGCCCAGGTGCGCCTCGACGTCCGCGACGACGGTCCGGGCATCCCCGAGCACGATCAGGCGGGGCTGTTCGAGCGGTGGTCGCGCACCGACGCCGCGCGCGAGGCGATGGTCCCCGGTCTGGGGCTCGGCCTGTCCATCGTCAAGCGGCTGGTGCTGGCCCACGGAGGGCTGCTCGGTGTGAGCTCGCGTCCTGGTGAGGGCGCGACCTTCTGGGTGACCTTCCCCGAGGTGGCTCCGTGACCGGCCCGGCCCGGGTGGTGCTCGTCGAGGACGACCCGACGATCCGCACCGTCGTGGAGATGCTGATCGAGATCGAACCGGGGCTGGAGCTGGTCGGCAGCGCAGACAGCGCCGAGCAGGGCATCGAGCTGGTCCGGGCCATGACGCCGGATCTGCTGCTGCTTGACAACCAGCTGGAGGGACCGGTGACCGGGGTCGCAGCCGCCCCGGCCTTCAAGGCCGCCTTCCCCGGTGTCGTGGTGCTGCTGTGCACCGCACTGGACCTGGCCGAGGTGGCGGCGGCGAGCGTCGACATCGACGGCTACCTGCGCAAGGACAGCCTGGTCGACCTCGCCGAGGTCGCGCTGGCGTTGCTGGCAGCGCGTACGCCGCCGGCTCAGCCCGGCAGCGCGTAGCGGCCGTCGGGCAGCGGGTCCACGAGCCCGTCGGCGACCAAGCCGTCCAGCGCCCTGGCCTGCTGGACCGGCTCGTCCCAGACCTGCGCGAGAAGCTCGGGCTGCACGGGCCCTGGCGCCTCGCGCAGTACCTGCAGCAGCCGCCCTCGCACCTGCCGGTCGGTCCCGGCCCAGGCCTGGGGTCGCTTGACCGCGACAGTCAGCGCCGGCCGCCCTGCTGCCACCCAGGCGCAGTCCGGCTGCACCGGGCAGACGGCGCAGCTCGGCGTCCGGGCGGTGCACACGAGCGCGCCGAGCTCCATGAACGCGATCGACGCGGTCGCGGCTGCTTCGGCGTCTGGTGGGAGCAGCTGCTCGACCAGATCGAGGTCGCGTCGGGTGACGGCTGCGTCTGCCAGCCCCTGGACGGCCCGGGCCACGACGCGGCGCACGTTGGTGTCGACGACCGGCACCCGCTGGCCGAAGGCGAAGGCCGCCACCGCGCGGGCCGTGTAGTCCCCGACCCCCGGCAGCGCCAGCAGCGACGGCACGTCGCTGGGCAGCTCTCCCGCGTGCCGTTCCACCACCACAACCGCTGCCGCGGGCAGCCGCAGCGCCCGCCGGGGGTAGCCCAGTCGCCCCCACATGCGGACCGCCTCACCCGCCGGGTCGGCGGCCAGCGCCGCCGGGGTCGGCCAGCGCTCGAGCCAGGCGTCGTACGCAGGGACGACCCGCACCACCGGCGTCTGCTGCAGCATCACCTCGCTGATCAGCACCGCCCACGGGCTGACGTCCGGTCCCCGCCAGGGCAGGTCCCGGCGGGCTCCGGCGTACCAGCGCGTGAGGGTCTGCGCCAGTGCGGTGTCAGGCATGGCATCACGCTAGGTGGCTCGGTAGTCTCGTGGCGATGGTGCTGCACTGGCGACCGGTCGGTCCGGAGCCCACCCCGACGTACTGGCAGCGCCGTGCAGTCGTCGTCCTCGTCGTGCTGCTGCTGGTGGTCTTCCTGCGGGCCGTGCTGACCGGTTCCGGGGGAACTGACACCGTCACGGGCGCCGCCGCACAGCCCTCCCCGCAGGCCTCGGCAGCCAGCCCCGCGGCCGTACCCAGCGCGAGTCCGGCGGCAAGTCCGACCGTCACCGCCTGCACCGACGGGGCGCTGGAGGTCACCGCCGCCGCCGAGCGTGACAGCTCCCCCGTCGGAGCCCGACCGCTGCTGGTGCTGACCGTCACCAACACGGGGTCCGCTCCCTGCTCGCGCGACCTCGGCCAGGGCGCCGTCGAGCTGCTTGTCGTGTCGGGGTCGGACCGGATCTGGTCCAGTGACGACTGCGCACCAGGAGGCCCGGCCAAGCAGGTCGTGCTGATGCCTGACGAGCCGTCGGTGACCCGCCTGACCTGGGCCGCCCGGCGGTCGCTGCCGAAGTGCGAGGGTGCCAAGGCGCAGGCCGTCGCCGGCACCTACCGGGTCAACGCCCGGCTGGGCGAGCTGCGCATCGACGGCAGCACGTTCCGCTTCACCGGGTAGCGCTCAAGGGAGCGCTCGGGAGCGTCGAAGAACGCGGTCAGCCGGCACCTCCCGTACCGGCAGGTGGGGGTGCGCTGGTGTCGGCTGACCAGGATGGCGCCGTCGGCGCAGGCGGTCGGGCGCTGCCCGAGCACGCCCTCGCCGGGCTCCGGGACGCCTTCGCCGCCGAGGTCGCCGACCGGCTGCCCCGGCTGCTCGCCCTCCGGCCGGATGCGGCACCCGACGAGGTGGCCCAAGCGCTGCGGGATGCTCACACGCTCGGCAGCAGCGCCGTCGTTCTTGGCGAGCCGGCGGCCTCCCGCGTGGCGCGTGCGATCGAGGTCGAGCTGAGCTCCGGCCGGGTCGGGACGGTCCCGGAACGGGTGCGGGAGCTCGCTGCCCTGCTGTCGGCGTGGACCTCGTGAGCCTGTCGACCGTCGTCGTGGTGGACGACTCCGCTGTCCAGCGCCGCTTCCTGCGGGCGGCCCTGGAGGCCGATGGCGAGGTGAGCGTGGTCGGCGAGGCCCGCAACGGCCGTGAGGCGGTCGCTCTGGTGGGACGGCTGCGTCCGACGGCCGTGCTGATGGACCTCGACCTGCCGGTCATGGGCGGCATCGAGGCCATCGAGCGCATCATGAGCGCCAGCCCGACCCCGATCCTGGTCTACAGCGCCTTCGTCGCCGGGGTGAACAGCGACAACGCGCTCGAGGCGCTCGCGGCCGGGGCCGTCGACGTGCTGGCCAAGCCGGGGCCGGACGACACCGGCAGCATGGAGGACTACGCCGCGGCGCTGCGCCGGGCGCTGCGGATCGCGGTGCGCGTACGCGTCATCACCCACCCCCGGGGGCGACTGCGCAGCCAGGGGATGGTGGGGACCGCTCCCGCCCTGGGTGGCGGAGCGCGTCGGCCGCTGCTGGCCACCGGCACCGGCCCGCCGGACCTGGACGACCGGGACAGAGCCGGTGGGACGGTCAAGCTGGTCGCCATCGGAGCCTCCACCGGCGGACCGCAGGCGCTGCTGACCCTGCTCAGCCAGCTGCCGCCCGACCTGTGCCAGGCCGTGCTGGTGATCCAGCACATGGCAGAGGGGTTCATCCCCGGTCTGGCGTCCTGGCTCGACGGGCTGGTGTCCCTCCCCGTGGTGGTCGGCGAGAGCGGCCGGCGGCTGGCCCCCGGCACCGTCACCATCGCGCCGAGCGGCGGCAACCTGCTCGTGCAGGACGACCGGCTGCGGGTCCTGTGCGTCCCGCCCGACCCGGGTCAGTTCCACGTGCCCGGCATCGATGCGACGTTCGACAGCGTCGCGCGGGCGCTCGGCCCGGACGCCGTCGGGGTGCTGCTGACCGGCATGGGGCGCGACGGTGCGGCCGGTCTGCTGGCCATGCGTCAGCGCGGGGCGCTCACCGTGGGTCAGGACGAGGCGACCAGCACGGTGTACGGGATGCCGGCGGCGGCCTTCGCGCTGGACGCGGTCGAGCGCCAGCTGCCGCTGGACCTGATCGGACCGGCCGTGCTCGGCGCGCTCGGACGGACACTGCGATGAAGGTCGTTCTCACCACTGCCCAGCTCAACCGACTGCGTGCCGTGCTCGGTCGGGCCGCTGGGCTGGTGTTCGAGGACTCGCGCCGCGACTCACTGGGCTACGGCGTCGCCGAGCGGCTGCGGGCCATCGGCGGCGTGGAGGGCGTCGACGCCTACCTCGACATCGTGCAGACCCCCGGCTCAACCGAGCTGCAGCTGCTGGTCGACGAGGTGACCATCCAGGAGACCCACTTCTTCCGCAACCCTCCGCAGATGCGGGCGCTGCGCCAGCACGTGCTGCCCGAGCTGTTGCGCGAGGCCGGCACCCGTGGCCGCCGCATCCGGATCTGGAGCGCAGGCTGTTCGACCGGCGACGAGCCGTACACGATCGCGATGATGCTCCGGGAGCTCCTGCCGAGCATGGCCGGCTGGGACGTCAAGGTCATCGCGACCGACATCAGCCAAGCCGCTCTGGCCACGGCCCGGGCCGCGACCTACGGCGCCCGCGCCGTGCAGCTCGCCACGCCCGATCAGCTCGCCCGCTTCTTCACACTGACCGCCGACGGCCGCCAGCAGGTGCGTCCAGAGGTCCGTGAGCTGGTGGAGTTCCGGCACCACAACCTGGTCGCCGACCCCACCCCGGGCGAAGGCCTGGACCTGGTGCTGTGCCGCAACGTGACGATCTACTTCGGGCGTGACACGACCCGCGCGCTCGTCGGACGTCTGCACTGCGCCCTGCGCGACGGCGGCTACCTGTTCCTGGGTCACAGCGAGACGCTGTGGCAGGTCAACGAGGACTTCCGGCTCATCGCGCTGGGGACCGGCGAGGCAGCCGCCTTCGTCTACCGCCGCCTGGACGGCCCCTCGCCTGAGCGGCGCAGCGTGCTGCCCGACCCCCGCACCGAGCAGGAGCCGATACCCGCCCCCGACAAGCGGATCGGGCTGCGCCGCGGGCGTACGCCGTCGCCGGCTCAGACCACCTCGCCGACGACGGTCTCGCTGGACGACGTGCACCTCGCGCTCGCCGACGGCCGCTACGCCGACGCGGCCCGGCTGGCGCGGCTGGCGGCCGACACCGCCCCGCTGACCGCCGAGGTGCACTACCTGCTGGGGCGCGCGCTGCGGGACCAGGGACAGGACGAGCAGGCGCTCGCGGCCCTGCGCCGGGCGGTCTACCTGGCCCCCGACAGCGGCCTTCCGCACTTCCTGCTGGCCGGGGCGCTGGCCCGCTGCGGCGACCCGGCGGCCGCTGCCCGGGAGTACCGGGCGGCGGCCCAGACGCTGGGCCGCGACCCGGCCGAGGCGGGCGCCGCCGCGCGCCGGGGCCGCCCCGGGCGCGCGCGGCCAGCCGCGGGGGGCCCCCGGGCGGGGCAGCGCCGCGGC
>JBBPYI010000142.1:0-4106 GCA_038200075.1 Mycobacteriales bacterium | reverse complement strand
CCATGTGGCGATGCAGGGGGCAGATATCCGACCGGTCCGCACAGCAGCCCGTCGTGGTCGCGCGCCGCCTCCGAATAGCGCCCGAGCAGCTCGGCTGCGGGCAGGCAGTCGACGGCGAGCAGCACGAGCAGGTCGGCGTCGAGCTCCCTGGCGCGTGCGACGCCGGCATTGCGCGCAGCGGCCAGCGGCAGGCGCCCGTCGATCCGGGGTAGGTGCACGACGTCGGCGTCCGCAGTCAGCTGCGGATCGTCCATCGCCACGACCACGTGCGCGGACGGTGCGACCTGGCTGCGGGCCAGGGCGGCCACCTGACCGGCGAGGTGGTGGTGGCGGCCGTGCGCGATGGTGACGACGGCGGCCCTCATACGAGATCGTCCAGCCGCGCTGCGGCGCGCGCCGCGCCCTGGCCGTCCGACCACGATGACCAGCGCGAACCGTCTTGGTGTGCTGCGGTTTCCAGCAGCTTCGGCCATTCCTGCGGCTGCGGCCAGCGGTCCTGGACGATGGCCAGACCGGTCAGCGCGCGGGCGTTGGCGCGTTGCTCGTCGTGCGGCCGGTCCTGGGGTACCACGACCGCCGGGCGCCTCGCCGCGGCGACCTCGGCCAACGCGTTCTGACCCCCGTGCGTGACGACCACGTCGGCCTGCTGCAGCAGCGCCCAGGCATCGCCGACCCCGGTCAGCCCGCTGGCGTCCCAGCTCCAGTCGGGAGTAGCGGCCGCGGCTGCCGCCACATCTGCGTCGCTCACCTGGCTGCCGCCCCGCCCCCAGAGCACGGCGACCCGACGACGGTCCGGCACCGGTTGCGGCGCGAGGTGGTCCCACCGCGAGATGGCTCCGACGTGCCAGGTCTTGTCGAGCCAGGCCTGCGGCCACGGCTCGGGACGATCCGGCGGCCAGGGCGCGATCAGTGCGTCGGCCAGGTCGTACGCCGTGGTGTGCGCCCGGTCGGACCTGTCGCCGCGCATCGCCGCGACCACGACCGGGACCCCCATCGACCGCACCAGGACCGCGACCTCGACGGAGACGTCGACGACCATCAGGCGCGGGCGTTCACGGGTGACGAAGGCGGCGATCGCAGCCATCCGTTCGCGCAGTCCGTCATGGTGGCGGGGCGCCCAGTGCAGCGTGCCGCCCGCGGTCGGATCGGCGTCGTCCCCGGCCGGGTGGTCGGCGGGCAGCTGCACCCAACCGCCGTCGAAGCCGGTTGGTCGGGCCGCGGTGGACAGCCCGGTCACCGGCGAGCGCAGGTGCGCGGCGATGCACTGCAGCCGTTGCACGTGCCCGCTGCCGTGGTCGTGGGCGTACCAGCCGATCACGCCGCTTGCTCGGTCGCCGGCCGGTCGTAGAGCAGCTCGTAGCCGTCGACCATCGCGTCCACCGAGCAGGTCGCCACCGCGTGCGCGCGGACGGTGTCTCGGTCGAGCTCGACGGCCTCGCGCAGCGCGACGGCCAGCGCCGCCACCCCTGCGGCGGGGTCCACGAGCCGGGCCTGGCGACGGTCCACAAGCTCGGGCAGCGCGCCACGGGCCAGGCCGGCGACGGGCGTGCCGCAGGCCAGCGACTCGGCGACGACCAGGCCGTACGGCTCGTCCCAGCAGGGCGTGACCAGACTGGCGCTCGCCTGACCGACCAGGGTCACGAGCTCGTCGGTGCGCAGATGACCGACGTGCTCGACGTCGCCGCCGAGCCACGGCCGCACCTGGCTGTCGAAGTAGTCGCGGTCCATGACCGGTCCGGCAAGACGCAGCGGCACCCCTGCCAGCGCGGCCGCCTGGGCCGCGAGGTGCGGGCCCTTCTCCGGCACCAGTCGCCCGGACCACACCGCCGGACCGCCACCGGGACCCTGTTTCCAGCGGTCGACGTCGATGCCGGTGTGCACCACGCGGGCGTCCGGCACGACGTGCCGCCATGCGCTGGCGGTGTGGGCGCTGACGGCCGCGAAGGTGACGGGACAGCGGTGCGGCGCCTGGATCGCGGACTCCAGCCACGGAGTCGGGGGCGTGTGCAGCGTCGTCACGACCGGGATGTCCAGCGAGGCGGCCATGGCGACTGGCAGGTAGTGCAAGGAGTTGTTGTGGACGACGTCGAGGTCGCTGTCGCGCAGCTCGAGCATGAGCGACAGATAGGCGTGGTGCTCCTGCAACCACCACTCCGGGGACATGCTCACATCGGCCCGGGCGGCAGGGCTGATGGTCGGGAAGCGGACCTGCAGCTCGCGGACCCGCAGCGCCGGGTCGGAGCCGGGGGCAGCGAAGACGGTGACGTCATGGCCGCGGGCCCGCAGCCCGTGCGCCAGCGACCAGGTGTGCGCCTCGAGTCCGCCGGCGAACGGCTCGATGATGGGGAAGCGGGCGCTCGCGACGATGCCGATCCTCATGCCGCCACCTGCCGGTAGATCGCCTCGTGGGCCGCAGCAAGGCTGTTGCGCTGCTCTGCTCGTACGACGGGATCTGCTTTGCAGCGGGCTTTTTCACCGTAAGCCCGCCGCAGCTGCACCGACAGAGAGCCGGGTTCGCCGAGGTCGTAGGTCAGGACCGGGTGCTGCTCGCACAGGAAGCCGACGCGCGGTGCGACCACAGTGGTGCCGAGGTCGTGGCAGGCCTCGACGAAGCCCGAGTGGGTGCCGTGCCGGTAGGCCAGCACCAGCACGTCGAGGCCCGCCAGGTGATCCCAGAGCTCGTCGTCGGACAGCCGGCGGGTCGGGGACGGCACCAGTCGAGCACCGGGGAGCGCGGCGACGACGCGCGCCAGCTCACCGCGTACGGCATCGGGGTCGTTGTTGGCCCGCGCCTTGTCGTGCAGCCCGACGGCGAAGCCGGCGTGTGCGGGTCGCGGAACGGCGAGGCGCTCCAGCGGGACGACGTGCGGATGCGCCAGCACCCGGACTTGGCGCCCCCATCGGCGGGCGATCTGCGCGGCCGCTCCGGGGGTGAGCGTCACGACCTCGGACGCTGCCGGGACCAGCACGTCAAGGGCTGCCAGGTGCGGGCGCTGGTCGCTCAGATGAGGGTTGGTGAGGTCGTGCACGGTGAGCACCAGCGGCAGTGCGAGGGCCCGTAGGGTGGCGACGACCGCGACCAGCTCGGCGGCGGTGTGGTGCTCGAATCCGAAGTGCAGGTGCACGACGTCGATCTGCGCCGCATGGGTCCGCAGCCAGGTCGGGTCCAGGACGGGCGAGGGCCACCACTGACCGATCGCGGCGCCGGGCACGGGCGGATCAGGCAGGCGGACGACCGCCCCGTCGGCGACGACGGGAGCGAGGTGATGGACGTAGGGATGGGCGCTGGGGACCGAGGCGACGCGAAGCACGGCGGGGATGGCACCTCCTTCAGGGGCTCGGCTGTTACACGATCGTCATAGCCGCAGACCCGGCTGCTACCCCTTCCGAGCCCCCCCACCCCCCCTGTCTGACGTGATGTCGGACCGGGCAGGAGCAGGGGGTGTCCCGACGCCAGCACTACCGCGATCTCTACGACGGTCCCAACCGTGACGGCCGGCCCCTGGCCGTCGTCCACGGCAACTGCCAGGCCGAGGCGCTGCGGGTGCTCCTGGCCGGGTCGCCGGCCTTCGGCTGGCAGCTCGTCAGGGTCCCGCCCGTGCACGAGCTCACCACCGACGACCTCGGGGCGTACGCCGCGCTGCTTGCCCAGAGCACGCTGCTGCTGGCACAACCGGTGCGCGAGGGCTATCGCGATCTGCCGCTCGGCACGGCCGAGGTCGCGGCCGGGCTGGCACCCGGAGGGACGGTCCTGCGCTGGCCGGTCATCCGCGACGCCGGGCTGCACCCGTGGCAGGCGATCGTGCGGGCTGCCGACGGCGCTGAGCCGCCGGTCGTGCCGTACCACGACCTGCGCACCCTGGTCGGCGTGGCGGAGCCCGGTCGGGTGGTCGCTGAGCCCGATCTGCGCGCGGCCGCAGCGCAGTCCCGCGCCGAGCTGGCCCGGCGCGAGGCGCGCGACTGCGACGTCGGGGTCTCGGACCTGCTGCCCGGGTTGGGTGCTGCCGCCGTGCACACCATCAACCACCCCGGCAACGGGCTGCTCATCGACCTGGCCCGGCGCATCCAGACCGCGTTGGGTGAGCCGGCCGACGTGGCCGATCCTG
>JBBPYI010000141.1:0-5313 GCA_038200075.1 Mycobacteriales bacterium | reverse complement strand
GGCGACCTGTGGCGCGGCAGCGGGACCAGCCAGGCAGCGGCGGTCACCAGCGGCGTCGTTGCGCTGCTGCTGCAGGACCGGCCCGACCTGTCACCCGCGCAGGTCAAGACCGCCATCCGCTCGGCCGCCCGGCCGCTGCCTGGGGGTCGGGACGGCGCCGGGCTGCTCCGGCCGGTGCGCGGCAAGGTCAAGGCGAGCCGCGACGACGGCGACCACGGTTCCGGTGGCTCGAGTACGGATCCGAGCGGCGAGGGCGGCTTCGACGCCAACAGCTGGAGCGCCAACTCGTGGTCGGCCAACTCGTGGAGCGCCAACTCGTGGAGCGCCAACTCGTGGAGCGCCAACTCGTGGTCGGCGAACAGCTGGTCAGCGTGGAGCAGTGCCCCGTGACCCCGACCGGGAAGGGCGCCAGGACAGTCCGACTCGTCGCGCTGGCCTGCGTGCTGGTGGCGGCAGGTGCGTCGTGGCGGACCGGCTGGGGTGAGGTCCCGTTGTGGGCGCCGATCTGCCTGGCCCTCGCCGTCGCAGCCGCCGAGATCGCTGTCGTGCACCTGCAGTTCGGCCGCCAACGGTGGACGTTCTCGCTGACCGAGGGCGCGATCGGCGCGTCGCTGGTGCTGGCGACCGGCGGCTGGCTGGTGGTCGCCGTGGCTGCCGGAGTCGGCGTCGCGCAGGCCGTACGCCGTCAGCCGCCGCTCAAGCAGCAGTTCAACATCGCGCAGTTCGCCGCTGCCACAGCGCTGGGTCAGCTCGTCGCCAGCGGGCTCGGCGCCGACATCGCCGCGGCGAGCGCTGGACTCGCGGTCTTCTGGGCCGTCAACTACGGCCTCACCGCGATCGCGGTGGCTGCGACCTCTCACGCGTCGCTGCGCAGCCTGGTGCTGTCCAGCGCGCCGCTCTCGGCCCTGCACGCCGCCGGCAACAGCTCGCTCGGGCTGCTCGCCGGCTTACTGGCTCGTGACGCGCCGCTGGGGCTGCTCGGCCTGGTCGTGCCGCTCGCGCTGCTGTGGTCCAGCTACGACCAGCAGACCCGTCGTGCGGCCGAGGCCCGGCTGTTCGCCGAGCTCGCCCGCGGTCAGGAGCGCGAGACCGGCCGCAGCAGTGACGTGTCGGCGCAGGTCGTCGTGACGGCTGCCGCGCGGCTGCTCGGCGGCGCCGAGGTCGAACTGGTGCTGCTGGCCTCCGACGGCCCGGTCCGCTATGCCGGTGACGACGGCGGCGTCCCCGACCGCCGTCGGGTCGGTGCCGCCGTCTTCGACGAGCCCTGGGTCCTGCGCGCTCTCGGCGACCGCGACGTCGTCGCCGGGCGCGACGGCGGCCGGCCGTACCTCGATGCGGTGCTCGGAGATCCGGACGCACCCCTGGCGGTGCTGCGGGCGCAGCGGCCGGTGGACGGCGCGAGCTTCGACCGCAACGAGCTGCGTCTGGCCCGGGTCCTCGTCGGCCAGGCCGAGGCCTGGCTGTCGGTCGCCGACCTCGCCGCCAGGTCGCGCGCCGCCAGCGAGCGCGCCGACGTCGCCGGCGAGGCCGCCAAGGCGCTGTCGGACCTGGGCTCGGCCACCGCTCCGGCGCTGCTGGTGCTGCGCGAGTCCGCCGACCGCCTCGCCCGCCTGGCCGAGAGCGCCGGCGGCGTCGACGACATCGTGGAGGAGCTGCACCTGGTCGAGCGGGCCGTCGCGTCACTGCTCGGGGCGATCGCGCTGGCCGCCGAGCCCGATCTGCTGCTGCCCTCCTCCAGCTCTCCGCCGGCCCGACCCGGCACCGACTGGACCACCACGGGCGTCCTGCGGTGAGGGCGCCGCGAGGCCCCGGTCTGCCGCTGGCCGTCTGGGCAGGCCTGCTGTGCGGCGGCGGTGTCATGACCGCGACAGGGACAGCGCTGCTCGTGCTTCAGGTGGTCGGTGGCGGGTCGCCGCGACAGGCGCTGGCGGCAGGCACCGCAGCGGGGTTGCTGCTCTCGGTGGTGGCAGTGGTGGCCGCGACCCGTCTCGCCGGTGCGCTGCGAGGCTTGCAGAGCGACGCGGTCCAGCGGCTGCGGGACCCGTCGGCGCCAGTGACGGGGCGCCGCGTGACGGTGCGCGCCAGCAGCGAGCTCACCGAGCTGGCCCGCGTGCTGGACGCGCTGCACCTGCGCGTCCGGGTCGCCGACGAGCTCGGCGAGCGGCACCGGGTCGAAGCGCAGACGGCGGGAGCGGGGGTCTTCGAGCTGCTGTCCGGACTGGTCGCGGCCGAGGAGGGGGCTCGCGGGCAGCTCGCCGCCGAGCTGCACGACACGGTGGCCCAGTCGCTCATGATCGCGCGGGGTCTGCTGGCGACCCGGCCGAGCTCACCGGAGGACATCGCCAAGATCACCGACTACGTCGAGGACGCAGAGGAGCAGGTGCGCGCCGTCATGGCCCGCACCCGGCCGCCCGCGTTGCGCGAGGGGGATCTGGCGTCGGCGGTCGGAGGCCTGCGGGCCGACATGCAGGCGCGGTACGGGCTGCAGGTGCACGTCGAGTGGCCCGCCTCGGCCTATCCGCTGCCACTGGCCGGCGCCGTCACCGTCTACCGCTTCTTCCAGGAGGCGCTGCTCAACGTCGTCAAGCACGCCGACGTCGACGACGCCTCGCTGTGCCTGGAGGTCACCCAGGACGCCGTCCTGGCGCTGGTGCGCGACGAGGGCCCCGGTTTCGACCCGGCATCGGTACGCCCCGACCGCGGTCGCCACGTCGGCCTCGGGTTGCTGCGGGAGCGTGCGCGGCTGTCCGGCGGCTCGCTCGAGGTGCTGAGCTCGACCGGCGCAGGCACGACGCTGCGGCTGCGGCTGCCCCGCTCGGCGCAGGTCGCACCCGGGGACGTGCTGGTGGACAGCGCCCTGCCGAGTCGGCGGGTCGGACTGACGCGCTAACGCGCCCGGAGCTGCACCACGCCGGGCGGCGGCAGGCCGGCGGTCGCGCTGATCAGATCGCACCACGCCAGCAGATGGACACCGAGGTCCAGGGCGCCGGCGGCGTCGGCCAGCGGTGTCCAGGAGGCGCGCACCTCGACCTCGCTGGCCTCGTCGTCGTCCTCGATCTGGCCGAAGCGGCAGCTCACGGTCCGGGTGACGGTGCCGCCCGCGGCGGTGTGGGCAGCGCCCCGGTCGGCCAACGAGTCGGTCAGCCAGCTCCAGCCGACCTGTGCCAGCGCCGGATCGGCCGCCATCTCGGCCTCGACGTCGGCCGACACGAAGGCCACGACACGGGTGTCGCCGCGCCAGCCGTCCTGCCCTGCCGGGTCGTGCAGGACGACGAAGCGACCGCTCGCGATCTGCTCGTGGTCCGCGCCGATGATCTCGGCCGAGACTGCCGCGGCGTACGGCGCGAGCCGCTTGGGCGCCGGCACCTCCTGCAGCACCAGCCCCGGCCGGCCCGGCGCGGCGATCGCTGCGCGCAGCCCGTCCAACGCCAGCCGGAACGGCTCCGGCACGATCGGCGGCTCCAGGGGCAGGGTCACAGGCGGACCGTACGTCCCTGCGGCCCCGGTCGCCTCGGGACGCGCCGGTCTTAGGGTCGAGCTGTGTCTGCCCTCCTCGCCCTGCTCGCCAGCGCCCTGTGGGGCACCTCGGACTTCCTGGGCGGCACCGCGAGCCGCCGGTTGCCGGTCCTGAGCGTGCTCGGCGTCAGCCAGCTGTCCGCGCTGCTGTTGCTCACGCCGCTGGCCCTGGCGCTGGGTGCGCTGTCGACCGATCGGGCGTACGTCCTGCCGGCCGTCCTGGCGGGTCTCGTCGGTGCCGCGGCGCTCGTGGCGTTCTACCGCGCCCTCGCGACCGGGACGATGGGGGTCGTCGCGCCGATCGCAAGCCTGGGTGTGGTCGTGCCCGTCGGCGCCGGCATCGTCGCGGGGGAGCGACCGTCGCTGCTGCAGGTCGTGGGGATCGTCGTGGCGGTCGCGGGGGTGGTCCTGGCCAGCGGACCAGAGCTGTCCGTCGGCGGCAGCAGCGGGCTACGACCGCTGCTGTTGGCGGGGGTCGCCGCCCTGGGCTTCGGGACCGTCTTCGTGCTGATCGCTGCGGGGTCGGAGCAGGGCGGGACGAACGCCGTGGTGATGGTGGTGCTGACGATGCGACTGACCACCGTGGCGGTGCTCACCGTGGCCCTGCTGGCCCTGGCACGTCGCAGGGGCGTCGAGTCGGGCGTTCGCCGCAGGGACCTACCCGTGCTGGTCACCATCGGCCTCTTCGACGTCGGGGCCAACAGCGCGTTCGCTCTCGCCGCGCAGGGTGACCTGATCGCCGTGTCCTCCGTGCTCGCGTCGCTCTATCCGATCGTCACGGTCCTGCTGGCCCGCCAGGTGCATGCCGAGCGGCTCGCCCGAATCCAGCTCGTCGGCGTCGGCGCTGCCCTGGCCGGCGTGCTGGTGCTCGCCGGCAGCTGACGGCCTGTCGTGCGTGACGAAGGGCGCCCACTGGAGGATCGTCGGGGCCATGAAACGCCATGGCTGCACCCGCCCGTCCTGCCCGGCGGTCTCGCGCCGCCGCCCCGGGCTGCTGTGGCTCGCGCTCGCAGGGTCGATGCTCGTCGCGGTGGCGGCCTGCGGCGACGACCCGGCCCCGGCGGCTTCCGCGGCGGCCAGCACCGCGTCCTCGCCCGCCGCGTCCTCGTCCGCCGCGCCCTCGTCCGCCGCGCCCTCAACCAGGACGTCTGCGGGCCCTGTCACGCCCTCGCCCGCCGCCTCCCCGGCTGCCTCCTTCGCCGGCGACACCCGGCCCGACACGCAGGAGCCCTCAGGCGGCCCGCTGTCGGTGACCCGGGTCCGGGTGGCCCGCCAGGCCGGCTTCGACCGGGTGGTCTTCGAGCTCGGCGGCAAGGCGGCCGGCGCCCCCGGCTGGCGGGTCGCCTACGACGACGCGCCGTCCCAGCAGGGCTCGGGCAAGGCCGTCGAGGTACGCGGTGACGCCACGCTGTCCGTGATCATCACGGGGGTCGGCTATCCGTTCGACACCGGCGCGCAAGAGGTGTCGAAGGACCCGGCGCTGCCCGCTGACCTGCAGGTGGTCCGTGACGTGGTGGTCGGGTCGGTCTTCGAAGGGCAGTTCGAGGCCTTCATCGGCGTCGACGCCGAACGCGCCTTCACCGTCCGACGGCTCGCGTCCCCCGCCCGCGTCGTCGTCGACATCGCCCACTGACCGGCCGACCCGCTGACCCGTTGGCCAAGCCCGCACCGTCTCGCCTCGCCCAAACCAAGCCCCTACGGACCATGATCGCGAGGGAAGTGGCCGACCGACTGGCACTACCCGCGTGATCATGGCTGCGGAGCCGGACACAGATCCCGTCCCGTCGCAGGCTCACG
>JBBPYI010000140.1:0-10727 GCA_038200075.1 Mycobacteriales bacterium | reverse complement strand
CGGGCCGGGTCCAGGGCCGGGCGACGACGAGGTCCCCGGCCTGCACGCGCGCACCCGGTCGTACGACCAGGCAGTCGCCGGACCGCAGGGTCGGCAGCATCGACGGGCCGTCGACCAGGACGGTGCGCAGCGTTCCTCCTCGATCAGCGGGGGCAGGTAGCCCAGGTCTAGGGTCGCTCCAGAGCCCGACCCCACCATCAACGGAAGGACGAAGCATGCGCCTGCCCCGCTTCCTCACCCCGGACACCGTCGTGTCCGCGCACTGCGACCTGCCGTGCGGCGTCTACGACCCGGCCCAGGCCCGCATCGAGGCCCAGTCGGTCAAGGCCATGCAGGAGAAGTACGCCGCGAACGACGACCCGGTGTTCCGCGCCCGCGCGATCAGCATCATCGGCGAACGCGCCACGCTGGTGAAACACCACCTCGCGGTCCTGTGGCACGACTACTTCAAGCCCGAGCACTTCGAGAAGTACCCGGACCTGAACGCGCTGATCAACACCACGATCAAGCAGGCCAGCGGCACCGGCGTCAAGTCCAAGGTGGACCCGGCCGAGGGCCAGAAGCTGCTCGACGGCATCGACGAGATCGCCGCCATCTTCTGGGAGACCAAGGGCAAGACGTACGACAAGCCCGCTGCCTGAGTCTGTTTCGTCGTGAAGGCCGGCCCCGTAGTGGGGCCGGCCTTTCGGCGTCTCCGGCCCCTGGCAGCATGACCGACATGACAGCGGAGCTGGTCCTGGTGCGGCACGGTCAGACGCAGTGGTCGCTCGACGGCCGCCACACGGGACGCACGGATGTCGCGCTGACCGCCGTCGGGGAGGCAGACGCGACAGCTCTGCGCGAGCGGCTGGACCGTCCGTTCGGCCTGATCCTGACCTCGCCTCTGCAGCGCGCCGCGCGTACGGCCGAGCTGGCGGGCCTGGTGGCAGAGCCGGACCCTGACCTGATGGAGTGGGACTACGGCCCGGAGGAGGGCCGCATCACCGCCGAGGCGCGGGAGGAACGACCCGGCTGGTCGGTCTGGGACGACACCGGTCTCGGCGAGAGCCTGGAGCACCTGGCCGACCGGCAGCGACGGGTGCTCGACCGGGTCCGACCTGTGCTCGATGGCGGCGCGGATGTCTGCCTGGCCGGCCATGGGCACTCGCTCCGGGTGCTGGCCGCCTGCTGGCTGGGACTGTCCCCCGGGGTCGGTCAACAGCTGGTGCTCGGCGCCGGGTCGGTCTCGGTGCTCGGCTTCGAGCACGGCTGCCCGGCCGTCCTGTCGTGGAACGTGCTGTGAACGAGCCGATCCGACCGGCGATGCCCGACGACGTGCCGGTGCTGCTGCAGCTGGTGCGCGAGCTCGCGATCTACGAGCGTGAGCCCGACGCGGTCGAGACGACCGAGCCCATGCTGCACGAGGCGCTGTTCGGCGCCGCCCCTGTCGCGTCCTGCCACGTGGCCGTCGTCGACGGCGAGGTGGTCGGCTTCGCGCTCTGGTACGTCACGTTCTCCACCTGGACGGGCGTGGCCGGGCTGTGGCTCGAGGACCTGTTCGTACGGACGACCGCGCGCGGCAAGGGCCTGGGCAAGGCGCTGCTGCAGACGCTGGCGGCCGTCTGCGTCGAGCGCGGCTACGGCCGCTTCGAGTGGTGGGTGCTGGACTGGAATGCCCCTGCCATCGGCTTCTACTGCTCCTTGGGTGCGTTGCCGCAGGACGCGTGGACGACGTTCCGGGTCGACGGTCCGATGCTGGCCGCCCTTGCTGCGGACTCAGCGAGCCTCGTCCCAGCTGGCACCGACCGCGACCTCGGCGACGAAGCGGACGGCTGACCCGGCCGCCCACCAGTGAGCCGTCGCGGCCAGCGCGTCCACCAGCAGCGCGCTTGCGGCGTCGGACCGGTCGACCGGCACCTGCAGGACGAGCTCGTCGTGCAGGCACATCACGATCTCACCGTCGAGCGGGACGAGGCCGTCACGCACGGTGGCAGCCCAGGCCTTGAAGAGCTCTGCCGCTGCGCCCTGCACGACCGCGTTGCGGGCGAATCTGCCTGTCTCAGAGGCCATCCTGGACAGCGGGAGCAGCCGCCCCCCGTAGGTCCGCAGATCGGTGCCCGCAATACCGGCCTGCTCCGCGGTGCGCAGATAGGCCATCGCCACGGGGTAGGCCCGGTCCAGGTCGCGCAGCGCCGCCCCGGCCGTACCGAAGGTCTGGCCGTACATCGCCGCGAGCACCGCCACCTTGGCTGTCGGCCGATCGCACCCGAGCTGGGCGGCGACCGGGGCGTACATGTCGTCCTGCGCGGCAGCGCGGGCTAGTGCCGGATCGCCGGACACCGCCGCGAGCACTCGCGGCTCGACCTGACCGAGGTCGGCGCGCACCAGCACCTGGCCGGGCTCGGCCCGCACGGCCGGCCGCAGCTCGGCCGGCAGGTTGTGCAGCCCGGCCGAGGCGGTCATGCGACCCGACGCTCCGTCAGCCGCACGCCACGCACCGCGCAACCGCCCGTCGGCGCCGACGTGCCGCTCCAGCCAGGACCAGCCGTAGGTCGTGGCGGTGCGCTCGGCCTTGCGCCAGGACAGCAGCGCCGCGACAGGCGGTGAGGTCGCGGCGTGCGGCTCGAGCCGCCAGGAACGCGTGTCGGGCAGATCCAGCCCGATGCGCAGCAGCAGCTCCCGGACCTGCAGCGGGCTCCGGAGATCAACGCTGGCATCGGGGAAATGCCTGAGCACCAGGGCATCTCGCTCTCGCCGCTGCTGAGCCTCCCCCGCCTCACCGTCGGGTCGCGGCCCCAGCAGCGCGGTCAGGTGGGCGCCGGCGACGACCGGGTCCAGCGGTAGCCCACGGTGCTCGAGCTCCACAGCGAGCAGAGCGGCGGCCGACTCGGCGTAGGCCGTCAACATCGGCAGCGACGGTCCGCGCGGGGCCGGTCGAGGATCGGGCAGCGTCAACAGCAGGGCAGCCTGCCGCTGGTGCACCTGCAGCGCCAGGCGCGCCCAGGTCATGGCGGCGTCCAGGTCGGACCACCAGCGCCCGCGCAGCCACTCGCGGCTGAGCTGGCCGTCCGTGAGCACCGGGCCGTCACCGGCGTCGAGGTCGAACAGGTCGCTCTCGGTCCCCTTGAGCGCTGTGGGCTCCGGCAGGTCGTGCGCGGCCGCCCACACCGCGGCCGGGTCGTCACGTGCCAGGCCGTGCAGCAGGCGCCCGACCGCCCCGAGGTCCCAGCAGGCGGGGACCTGCAGCCCGGCGGCCACCAGCGGGGCCGCGGTCGCGCGCGATGACCACCAGACCAGACGCGGCGAGGACGCGAGCAGCGTGCGTACGGCCTGGACCGGGTCCCCCGGAACCGCGCTCTGGCCGCCGTCCCAGGCCAGCGCCAGTCCCTGCGGCACGACGACGACCGCGACCGAAGCCCGCGGGGCCAACGTCGGCAGGGCGGTCAGGGGCACACCCCATGATCGAGGCTGCGTCTGCGTGGCGAGCGCCAACGCGTGGGGCGCGCCGCCTGCAGACATAGGATCGTCAGGTCGGCGCATGTCACCGGCGCTCGCTGCTGTGTGCAGCGGTGAGGCAGGCACACGATCGCCGGCGCGTCCGGCACCCGGAGGGGGCATGGCAGAGCACGAGGGCGCGACCCAGACCGCAGGAGCACTCGGCGAGACGCCGTCCGGCTCCGGCCGCGATGTCGTCGTGCTGCGACTGCCGGCCGCCGGCGCCTATCTGTCGGTGCTCAGGACGGCGACCGCCAGCCTGGCCTCGCGACTGGACTTCACCATCGACGACATCGAGGACCTGCGCATCGCGGTCGACGAGGCCTGCGCGATGCTGTTGACGCAGGCCCTGCCGGGCGCCGACCTCGAGTGCCGCTTCGAGCTCACCGGAGACGCCATCGACGTCGCCGTCAGCGTCCTCACGCTCGACGGTCAGGAGCCCAGCCGCGACACCTTCGCCTGGACCGTGCTCACCGCGCTCGCGGGCGAGGTCAACAGCTCTGTCGACGCAGACAACCGGGTCACGCTCGTCCTGCACAAGCGCAAGGCCGACGACGACGGACTCCTCTCGTGAGCGAGTCCTCCGCCACCACCAGTGACCTCGCGGCCGCGCCGGCGCAGGCCGAGGCTCCCGCCCGGGAGAGCCTGGACGCTGTCGAGGCGGCGGTCGTCGAGGCCGCCCCCCTGACCCTTCGTCAGGAGCGCACGGCCGCCGACCGGGCACACGCCCGTGCGATGTTCGTGCGGCTCTCTGACATGGCCGAGGACGACCCGGCCCGGGTGCGGCTGCGCGAGCAGCTCGTCGAGGCCCATCTGCCGCTCGTGGAGTACCTCGCCCGTCGCTTCCGCAACCGCGGTGAGCCGCTCGACGACCTCATCCAGGTCGCGACGATCGGCCTGATCAAGTCCGTCGACCGCTTCGACCTCGAGCGGGGCGTGGAGTTCTCCACCTACGCCACCCCGACCATCGTCGGTGAGATCAAGCGGCACTTCCGCGACAAGGGCTGGGCGATCCGCGTCCCCCGCCGGCTGCAGGAGCTCAAGCTCAGCCTGACCAAGGCGACCAGCGACCTGTCGCAGAAGAACGGCCGGTCGCCGACGGTCGCCGAGCTGGCGGGTCACCTGGGACTGACCGAGGAGGAGATCCTCGAGGGTCTGGAGTCGGCGAACGCCTACTCCGCGGTCAGCCTCGACGCCCCCGACGGCGGCGACGAGGACTCCCCCGCGGTCGCCGACTCTCTCGGAATGCTCGACGAGGCACTCGAGGGCGTGGAGTACCGCGAGTCCCTCAAGCCGTTGCTGGAGCAGCTCCCGGCGCGCGAGAAGCGCATCCTCATGCTGCGGTTCTTCGGCAACATGACGCAGTCGCAGATCGCCAACGAGCTCGGCATCAGCCAGATGCACGTGTCCCGGCTGCTGGCCCGCACGCTGGCGCAGCTGCGCACGGGCCTGCTCACCGAGGAGTAGGCCCCCTGAGGACGTCGGCCCACCGCGAAGGACGTGGGCCGGGCTCAGTCCAGCCCGCGGAAGGCCAGCCGCGCCTCGGGCGTGGCCAGCTGGTAGAGCACCGCGCCGGCCAGCCCGAGTACGGGGACGGCCGCATAGTAGACGCCGCCCTGCACCAGCCCCGCCCCCACCGGCAGTGCGAGCAGCTGCAGCACCACGGCAGGCGATCGCGACCAGCCTCGTACGCCCTGCAGCCCCCGGGCCACGAGCAGCAGCACAGCGCCGGCGAGCACGGTCAGGCCGGCCTCCAGCAGCGTCGCGGCCCGGTCGAAGGGGTCGCCGACGGCGCCCGCCACGCCGTATCCCGCACCGAGAACCACCAGCGCGCCGCCCTCGGCAGCCACCAGGACGGCGGCGCGGGTGACCGCCGAGCTCAGATCCACAGCGAGAGCTCCACGCTTGGGAAGGCTAGCGCTGGATACGCTGAAGCCATGCGTGCGCTGCTGGTCGTCAACCCCAAGGCCACCGCCACCACCGCCGGGGCCCGCGATGTGCTGGCGCACGCGCTCGCCAGTGAGGTCAAGCTCGACGTCGCCGTCACCGAGGCCCGGGGTCACGCCACCTCCCTGGCCAGACAGGCCGTGGACGACGGCCTGGACGTCGTGGTCGCCCTCGGCGGGGACGGCACCGTCAACGAGGTCGTGAACGGCTTGCTCGCGGGCGGCCCAGGCGCCGGGTTGCCGGCCCTTGCCGTCGTGCCCGGTGGCAACGCCAACGTCTTCGCCCGGGCTCTGGGACTGCCCGCCTCCCCGGTCGAGGCCACCAGCCAGCTCCTGCACGCCCTGGCCGAGGGGCGGCGACGCACGGTCGGTCTGGGTCGGGCCGACGACCGCTGGTTCACCTTCTGCGCCGGGATGGGCCTGGACGCCAGCGTCGTACGCCGCGTCGAGGCCAAGCGGGCGGGTGGCGCCCGCGCGACCCCGTCTCTCTACGTCCGGCAGGGCGTACGCCAGTTCCTGCTCTCTGAGCGCCGGGAGCTGACCATGACGGTGCACTCTCAGGGTCTGGACCCGACGCCCGTCGGGCTCGCGCTGGTCTGCAACAGCCGGCCCTGGACCTATCTTGGCGAGCGGCCGGTCGTGCCGTGCCCGGACGCGTCGTTCGAGACCGGCCTGGACCTGTTCGCACTGACGAGCCTGCGCACCGTGACGACCCTTCGCCACCTGCGGCAGATCCTGTCGCGGCAGCCCCGGCCGCGGGGTCGCGCGGTGCTGTTGCGCAACGACCAGGACGGCTTCCGGCTCACCGCCGACCGTCCCACGCCGCTGCAGGTCGACGGTGACGACCTCGGCGACCGCACCGAGGTCGTCTTCCGCTCGGTGCCGGCCGCCCTGGATGTCGTGGTCTGACCCAGCCTCGCCGGCCAACGTGACCAACGAGACACCGGCGGTCGGTCTCGACGCTTGCTCCACCTGCATCGTCAGTGCAACGCTGCGTAGGCAGTGGGACGGAGACCCCGACCCCCTCCCTGAGTTCTTCACCTACGTTTGACCGCTGCCCTTGCGGGCAGCGGCGTTGCACACCCGGGACACTGCCGCCCCGGGGACGAGGCGGTCGGAGCGAGGTCGGCCCGGCTGACTACCTGAGGGAGTTGGACGCATGGACTGGCGCCACCGCGCGCTCTGCCGCGACGAGGACCCGGAGCTGTTCTTCCCGATCGGCAGCACCGGACCCGCCGCCACGCAGGTCGACCAGGCCAAGATCGTCTGTCAGCGCTGCAGCGTCGTCGAGGACTGCCTGACCTGGGCCCTGGAGACCGGCCAGGAGAACGGCGTCTGGGGCGCGACCAGCGAGGACGAGCGCCGGGCCCTGCGGCGTCGAGGCGCGCGCGCCCGCGCGGTCTAGCTCGACCGTGGCCTCCGAGCGGTACGTCCGACCGCCGCTGCTGGCACGAGAGGCCCCGGCCGCGTGGATCGCCGTCTGGCGCTTTCGCCTGGTGGCCCTGGTGATGCTCGCCGTGCTGGTGCTGCTCGCCGTCCTGCTGTTTCAGCAGCTCACCGGCTCAACGGCTCAGGATCCCGGCGTCGGAGCCCTCAGCACCCTCACGGCGACACTGCTTCGCTGAGCGGGACCTGCACCACCACGGTCGTCCCGCTCCCGCCACCCCCTGCGGCCAGGGACACGGCTCCGCGCAGCTCGTCCTCGACCAGGGTCCGGACGATCTTCAGACCCAGTCGTGGACTCCCTGCCAGGTCGAAGCCCGCAGGCAGGCCCGCGCCGTCATCGCGCACCTCGACCTCCAGCCGCCCCGAGCGCCGGGCGGCGTGCACCTCGACGCAGCCCTGGACCGGCCCGGGATAGGCGTGCTCGACGGCGTTCTGAACCAGCTCGGTCAAGACCATGGCCAGGGCTGTCGCAACCTCCGCGGGCAGCTCCCCGAACGAGCCGTGCCGGCGCACGACGACGGCTGACTCCGGAGCAGCCACCTCCGCGCACATGGCCAGCACACGGTCGGCGATCTCGTCGAAGGCCACCGCCTCCTCCCAGCCCTGCGAGAGCGTCTCGTGCACCATGGCGATCGCCGCGACCCGGCGTACGGACTCCTCCAGGGCCGCGCGGGCCTCGGGAACGGCCATCCGCCGGGCCTGCAACCGCAGCAGCGCCGCCACGGTCTGCAGGTTGTTCTTCACCCGGTGGTGGATCTCGCGGATCGTGGCGTCCTTGCCCATGAGCTGGCGTTCACGGCTGCGCAGCTCGGTGACGTCGCGCACCAGCACCAGCGCGCCCCGGGGCTCACCCGCGGGGAACAGCGGGAGCGCCCGGAGCAGGACGGTCGCGCCCTGCGCCTCGACCTCGGACTCCCGCGGTTCGCCGCAGCGCAGGACCGCCGCCAGCGCCGCCGAGCCACGCGGCTCGTCCAACGTGCCCGGCGCGGCGCTCAGCCGGGCGATCGTGTGGCCCAGGTGGGCGCCGAGCAGATCGCCAGCAACCCCGAGCCGCCGGTAGGCCGACAACGCGTTCGGGCTTGCGTAGACCACGTGACCCGTGCGGTCGAGGCGCACCAGCCCGTCGCCGACGCGCGGGGCGTGCTCGGGGTCGATGTGCTGGCCGGGGAACGGAAAGCGGCCTTCGGCGACCATCTGCAGCAGCTCACCCGCAGTGGTGAGATAGGTCAGCTCCAGCGTGCTCGGCATACGCGTGATCGAGGAGTCGGTGTCGCGGCACAGGACCGCCAGCACCCGCGCGCTGCGGCGTACGGGCACGACCTCCGAACGCACCCGCACCCCACCCCGCCACTCGGGCTCGCCGTCGCGTACGGCGCGGCTGCCCAGGGTGGCCCGCTCGGCCCGGCGGGCGCCGACGGTGCCGGCGGCCAGCTCGGAGCCGACGACGTCGAGGGGGTAGGTGGTCGGCCCGGTCGTCGGACGCATGTGGGCGACGGCCAGCCAGGTGCTCTCGGCCGTGCGCACCCGCAGCACCAGGTCCGAGAACGACAGGTCAGCCACCAGCTGCCACTCGCCGACGAGCCGGTGCAGCCAGTCGACGTCCGCCGCGCCGAGCCCGGTCCGGGCGCGTACGAGGTCTGCCAGCGTCGACACCGGCCCGAGGCTAGGCCAGGTGCGACGAGGGTGGGATCAGGCGGCCCGCAGGCCGGTGCGGCCGATGAGCCAGCTCAGCCCGTCGGGGTCGGTGCGCTGCTCGTGCCAGCCCTCCAGCAGGGCGTCGACGTCGGCTTCGCGGTGCAGGACCGCCAGGACGGCCACGTCCGAGCAGCTGCCGTCGTAGGCGTCGGCGCGGCACAGGTAGAGCTCGCCGGTCTCGCGAACCCACGCCAGGCGCCAGGCGTCGTTGGAGCCGCCCCAACGCCAGGTCGCTCCGAGGTCGAGCTCGGCGGAGGTGCGACGGCGAGGGTCGGCGAGGTGGAAGGCGGGCTCGTCGGACCAGGTCGACAGAACGTGGAGCGTGGGAACTGTCATGGGGACCTCCAGAGGGGGGTGAGCGCGTCTGCTGCAGGTTCCCCCCACCAGGCGTACGCCCGGTGTCGGGGAGGCGACAGGCTCGTGACAGTCCGGGCCTGGCAGACTGCCCCGGTGACCGAGCTGCTGACCAGTCCTGCCGAGACCCTGCTGGACACCGTGCGTGAGCAGGTGCTCGAACGCGGTGTCGGCCTGACCCAGGAGCAGGCGCTGGCCTGCCTGCGGCTCGACGCCGAGCACCTGCCCGCCCTGCTGCAGCTGGCACACGAGGTGCGGATGCGGCACTGCGGCCCAGAGGTCGAAGTCGAGGGCATCATCAGCCTCAAGACCGGCGGCTGTCCCGAGGACTGCCACTTCTGCTCGCAGTCCGGGCTGTTCCCCTCCCCGGTCCGCGGCGCGTGGCTCGACATCCCGTCACTGGTCAAAGCCGCGGTCGAGACCGCCGCCACCGGCGCGACGGAGTTCTGCATCGTCGCCGCCGTGCGCGGGCCGGACGAGCGCCTCATGACGCAGATCGCCCAGGGGGTCGCGGCGATCCGTGCCGCGGTCGACATCCAGATCGCGTGCTCGCTGGGCATGCTCACGCAGGAGCAGGTTGACCAGCTCACCGCGCTGGGCGTGCACCGCTACAACCACAACCTGGAGACGGCCCGCTCGCACTTCCCGAAGGTCGTCACGACCCACACCTGGGAAGAGCGCTGGGAGACCCTGCGGATGGTCCGCGAGGCGGGCATGGAGGTCTGCTGCGGCGGGATCCTCGGCATGGGCGAGACGCTCGAGCAGCGGGCGGAGTTCGCGTCCGAGCTCGCCTCGCTCGAACCGGACGAGGTGCCGCTGAACTTCCTCAACCCGCGTCCCGGCACACCCTTCGGCGACCTGCCCGTCATGCCCGCCGACGAGGCGCTGCAGGCCATCGCGGTCTTCCGCCTGGCGCTGCCCCGCACCATCCTGCGCTTCGCCGGGGGCCGCGAGATCACCCTGGGCGACCTCGCGCGAGACGGGATGCTCGGCGGCATCAACGCCGTCATCGTCGGCAACTACCTCACCACCCTGGGCCGACCTGCAACCGAGGACCTCGACATGCTCACCGACCTCAAGATGCCGCTCAAGGGGCTGTCCCAGACGCTGTGACGGCCCGCTGCTTCGGTGCCGGGAACCCCCTCTACGAGCGGTATCACGACACCGAGTGGGGTCGCCCGCAGATCGGTGAGCGGGCCCTCTACGAGAAGGTCTGCCTGGAGGGCTTCCAGGCAGGGCTGTCCTGGCTGACCGTGCTGCGCAAGCGCGCGTCCCTGCGCGAGGCCTTCGCCGGCTTCGACCCCGACGCTGTGGCCGAGCTGGACATCGAGCCGCTGCTGAGCGACGCCCGGCTGATCCGGTCCCGGGCCAAGCTGAGCGCCTGCGTCACCAATGCCCGGGCGACCGTGGCGCTGCGGTCTCGCGGTGGGCTGCCGGCGCTGCTCTGGCAGGCTGCAGAGCTGCCCAGCGCGGCGTACGACGTGTGGTCCGAGGTCCCGGCGTCGACCCCGGCGAGCGCGGCGCTGGCACGGACCCTCAAGCAGGCCGGCTTCACCTTCGTTGGGCCCACGACGGTCTACTCGCTGCTGCAGGCCTGCGGCCTGGTCGGGGACCACCTGACGTCCTGCCCGGTCCGCGACGAGGCGGAGGCGCTGCGCGCGGCCGTACGACGCCCGTGACGCTGGTGGTGCTGGCCGTCGCGCTCGGGGCGCTGGCCCAGTCGGTCAGCGGGATCGGCTTCACGCTGGTGTCGGGCCCGTTGCTGGTGGCGGCGCTCGGTCCGGCTGACGGCGTACGGCTGTCGGTGGTCCT
>JBBPYI010000139.1:0-8762 GCA_038200075.1 Mycobacteriales bacterium | reverse complement strand
TTTCCGATGAGCCAGTTCGACAAGGACGACGTGGAGGAGCTCGGGCTGCTCAAGCTCGACGTGCTCGGCATCCGGATGCAGTCGGCGATGTCCTACGCCGTGCAAGAGGTCGCCCGGGTCGACGGCGTCGTGGTCGACGTCGACGCGGCCCCCCGCGACGACAGGCGCACCTTCGAGCTGGTGCAGTCGACCCGCACCCTCGGCTGCTTCCAGATCGAGTCGCCGGGGCAGCGCGAGCTGGTCGGCAAGTTCGCCCCCGAGACCTTTGAGGACCTCATCGTCGACATCTCGCTGTTCCGGCCCGGGCCGGTCAAGAGCGACATGGTCCGGCCCTTCCTGGAGGCCCGGCAAGGCTGGAAACCCGCGGTCTACCCGCACCCGGACCTGGAGCCGGTGCTCGCCCAGACGCACGGCGTCGTGGTGTTCCACGAGCAGGTGCTGCAGATCGTCAGCGTCATGACCGGCTGCTCGTTGGCCGAGGCCGACGAGATCCGCCGGTCCCTGGGCGACCCCGAGGGGCAGCCGGCGGTCCAGTCCTGGTTCGTGCCGACCGCGCTAGCCGCCGGCTACGAGCTCGGTGTGGTCGAGCGGGTGTGGGAGGTGCTCAAGGCGTTCGGGTCGTTCGGGTTCTGCAAGGCCCACGCGGCGGCCTTCGCGCTGCCGACCTACCAGTCGGCCTGGCTCAAGGCCCACCACCCGGCGGCGTTCCTGGCCGGGGTGCTCACCCACGACCCGGGCATGTACCCCAAGCGGCTCATCCTCGACGACGCCCGACAGCTCGGCATCGCGGTGCTCTCGCTCGACGTCAACCTCTCCGACGCCACCTACCGGGTCGAGCGGGTCGGGATGCTCGACGAGCCACCGCCCGCCGTGCTGGACCAGGCCGGCAGCCCGGCGGCGCTGCCGATCGGACCCGCAGAGCTGCTGGACAGGTGGGACGGGCCAGGCGTGCTGGGCGGGGTGAGCGGTCCACGCAGCGCTCCGTCGGATCCGCGACTGCCCGACGGGCGGGGCTACGGCATCCGCATCGGGCTGGCCGAGGTCAAGGGGATCAGCGAGGCCGAGGTGACCCGGATCGTGGCGAGTCGGCCGTACTCCGGGTTGTCGGACTTCTGGCACCGCGCCCAGGTGTCGCGGCCGGTTGCCGAGCGGCTGGTGGTCGCCGGGGCATTCGACTCCCTCTACGGCCTGGGCTCGACCCTGCCGGTGCGCCGGCGGGGGCAGGTGACCCGCCGCGACCTGCTGCTGCAGGTCGCCGAGCTCGACAGGTGGAGCCGGTCGACCGCCGCGGCGGCCCGCAAGGCGACGCCGAGAAGGGCGCCCAGGACGGTGCCGGCCAGCGTGGTCGCGCTCGACGACGTGCGGGCCCGGCAGGTCAGGCAGTCCCAGGCCGCTGCTGCGCCCGCGCCGGTCGACGTGCAGCTCGCACTCGACCTCGGGGACGCCCCTAAGCAGACCACGTCGAGCGGGCTGCCCGAGATGAGCGGTGCTGAGCGGGTCCGCGCCGAGCTCGACGTGCTGGGCCTGGACGTCAGCAGTCACGTGATGGATGCCTACGCGCCGTTCCTGGCTGAGCTCGGCGCCACCCGGGCGCGCGACCTGCTCGGCTGCCGCAGCCGCCAGGTGGTGCTTGTGGCGGGGGTGAAGGTCGCGACCCAGACCCCGCCGATCCGGTCCGGTCGTCGGGTCATCTTCGTGACGCTGGACGACGCGACCGGCCCGCTGGATGCCACCTTCTTCGAGGACGCCCAGGTCGGCTACGCCACCACGGTCTTCCACTCCTGGCTGCTGGTGGTGCAGGGGCTGGTCCGTCGTACCGGACCGCGGGGGGTGTCGATGCAAGCCGTCGGCTGCTGGGAGCTGCCGGCGCTGCACGACGCCTGGCTGGGCGGTGGGCTCGAGGCGGTCTGGGCGCTGATGCACACGCCGGCGCAGGTGACCGAGGCGGCCGTGCAGGGAGCGGCCGCCAGCCGGTCGAGCCGACCGGTGATGACCAGCCCGCCGCTGGTCGGGGGAGGGGCCGGCCACTCGGGGGTCGGCGGCGCCGTGCACGTCTACGCCACCGGCTTCCGGGCCTCGCCGTACGCCGACATCAAGCCGGCGGGGGACGGCAGCGGCACCGCCGGGGGTCGCCCCACCCCCTCGGCGCCGCGCAAGCTGTGGCATGCCAGCTCCGGGAGCGCGGGCCGATGAGCGCCAGCGCTACTCCCACCCGTCCCTGCTGTCTCAGCAGACACGCCGGTCACTTCTGTCACGAAAGAGTCACGAATTGCGTCGGGGGACTCCATTCGAGGGGAGAGGCGGCCGATGGTGGAGCAGCGCCCCGTACGGCGCCGACCGTCCCCGCCGCTGCGGCGGGGCTCCGAACCCCGTCAGCGAGGGCCCCGCGCCGTGCCGATCCACCCTGCCAGCACCGCCCGCCATGTCCGGCGTTCCTCGCGCCGTGCCGTCACGACCTGCCTCGCCACCCTGGCCGGGGTGCTGATCGCCCTGGTCGCCCCCGCACCGGCGCTGGCCGCCCCGGACACCCGCACCCCCGTCCCCGGCATCGAGGCGTTCTCGCCCTACCAGGGGCAGAACACCTGCGACCCGGTGGCGCGCGACGGCGTGGTGGCCTTCCGCTCGATGGTGCTGTCGACCTATCCCGGTACCGGCGACTCCGGGATCGTGCGGGCCTGCTCGGTCGGCGCGACCAGCGAGCACAAGGAGGGTCGGGCCTGGGACTGGCGGGTCAGCCAGTCCGACCCGGTCCAGGCCGCCCAGGCCGAGGACCTGCTGACCTGGCTGATGGCTCCCGACGAGCAGGGCAACACCGCGGCGATGGCCCGCCGGCTCGGAGTCATGTACGTCATCTGGAACAGCAAGGTGTGGAAGAGCTACCAGGCAGCCAAGGGCTGGCAGCCCTACAGCGGCGCGAGCCCGCACACCGACCACGTCCACCTCAGCTTCTCCTGGGCCGGGGCGTACGCGACGACGTCGTACTGGAGCGGCCAGGTGTCGCCGGTGATGTACGCGCCGCAGCAGGCCGCACCCGGCTCGAGCTCAGCCACTCCGACGGCCACCGTCGGCCACGCCCCTGTCGCCCCGACGCCCGTTGTCGACCGCCGCACGCAGATCAACCGGCGGCGTGGTGCGATCGGCAGCCTGCCCGGACCGTGGCGGCGTCACTAGGCTCCCCGACGTGTCCCAGCCGCGCCCCTCGGGGCCTGCCGCGTCCGCCCGTACCGCTGTGGTGTGGGAGGTCCTGTCAGCCGTGCTGGCCGAGGCCGACCCAGAACGACGCGGACTCGACGTGCTCGACGCCGGGGGCGGGACGGGCGGCTTCGCTGTTCCTCTGGCCCGGGCCGGCCATCGCGTCACGGTCGTCGACCCCAGCCCGGACTCCCTGGCTGCGCTGCAGCGGCGGGCGGCCGAAGGTGGACTGTCCGACCGGGTCGCCGGACTCCAGGGCGATCTGTCCGACCTGCCCGGGCTGGTCCCGGCCGCCAGCGTCGACCTGCTCCTGTGCCACAGCGTCCTGGAGGTCGTCGACGACCCGATCGAGGCGCTCGCCGGGCTCGCCGGGGTGCTGCGCGACGGCGGCCGGCTCAGCCTGCTGGTCGCCAACCGCTCGGCGGTGGTGCTCGCGCGCGCGCTGGCCGGGCGCCCCGACGAGGCGGCCCGGGTGCTCACCGACCCGGACGGGCGGTGGGGGCCGGCCGACGGGGTCCGCCGACGCTTCAGCTCCGAGGGCATCACAGCTCTGGTCACCGACGCGGGCCTGGTGGTCGAGCAGCTGCACGGCGTCCGCGTCGTGGCTGACCTCGTCCCAAGCGCCGTGCTCGACACCGAGCCGGGCGCAGCCGCAGCGCTGCTCGCGTTGGAGCGTGCCCTGTCGGACCGGCTGCCCTTTCGTGATGTCGCGACCCAGCTGCACCTGCTGGCCGTGCGCCGCTGAACCCGGCCCTGTCATGACAGCCCCGTCATGACAACGCCTGTCGTCACAGCGCCTGTCGTCACAGCGCCTGTCGTCACAGCGGACCGGCCATGAGCCGCGGCGCCGTCCCGCCTCTCGGCCCGCCCGAGGGGCCGCCCGGGCAGGACCGCGGCTGCACGATCCTGCACGTCGACATGGATGCGTTCTACGCCAGCGTCAGCCTGCTGGCTCGCCCGGAGCTGCGCGGTCTGCCGGTCATCGTCGGCGGCGGGGGTACCCGCGGGGTGGTGCTGTCGGCGACCTACGAGGCACGGACCAGTGGCGTGCACAGCGCGATGCCGATGATGCGGGCCCGGCGGCTGTGCCCGGAGGCGGTCGTCGTGGCGCCGGATCACGAGGCGTACGCCCGGGCCTCGGCTGGGGTGATGGAGCTCTTTCGTTCGGTCACGCCGCTGGTGGAGCCGATCTCGCTCGACGAGGCGTTCCTGGACGTGCGCGGCGCCGCCCGCCGGCTGGGTGGGCCCAGGCAGATCGGCGAGTGGATCCGGGCCAGCGTCCAGGACGAGCAGGGCATCACCTGCTCGGTGGGGGTCGCGACCACCAAGTTCGTGGCCAAGCTGGCCTCGGCCCGCTGCAAGCCCGACGGTCTGCTCGTCGTGCCCGCCGAGGACGTCGTGGCGTTCCTGCACCCCCTGCCGGTTGGCGCGCTGTGGGGGGTGGGCGCCAAGACCGAGGACGTCCTGCGCCAGCTCGGCCTGCACACCGTCGGCGATCTGGCCCACACCCCGGCCGGCACGCTCGTGCGCGCGCTCGGGCCGGCCGCCGGAGCCCACCTGTCGGCGTTGGCCTGGGGGCGCGATGAGCGCTCGGTCGTGCCGCACGAGCCCGACAAGAGCATCGGCGCCGAGAACACCTTCTCCACCGACCTCGACGACCCGGTCGTCATCGCCCGCGAGCTGCTGCGGTTGTCCGAGCGCACTGCGGCCCGGCTGCGGGCATCGGCGCAGGTCGGCCGTACGGTGTCGATCAAGGTCCGGTTCGCGGACTTCACCACGATCACCCGGGCCAAGACGCTGCCGGAGTCGACCGATGTCGGCCGCGTCGTCTACGACACGGCGCTCGGGTTGTACGACGCACTGGGGCTGCAGCGGGCCCGCATCCGGCTTGTCGGGGTGCGCGTGGAGGGAGTCACCGACGCCGCCGGTCAGCAGCACCAGCTGCAGCTCGGCGAGCGGGAGCACGGCTGGCGCGACGCCGAACAGGCGGTGGACCGCGCAGCCCGGCGCTTCGGGGCCGGGTCGGTGCGACCGGCTGCGCTCGTTGACCCCTCCAGTGGCGCATCGAACCCGCCGAAAAGGGCACCCTAGGTGAGTGTCGAGCGTTGAAGAGGTCATGCGACGAGGCCGGTCTGACACACCCCGTCCCACCAGTTGCCCATCTCGTCGTGACGGACGGCCTTTGCCCTCGTATCCTCATCACAGCGCCCCGCAAGCCGCGGTGCGTCAGCAGCCTCAGGCCGCGTGCTTCACGCACCGGCCGATGTCCTCCGGGAGGGAGCGCCGTGCCGCTCTCTGAGCACGAGCAGCGCTTGCTCGACCAGATCGAGCGTGCGCTCTACCAGGAGGACCCGAAGTTCGCGTCCTCGGTGCGCGAGACTGATCTGCGTACTCACATGCGCCGCCGACTGCGCCGGGCCGCTCTGGTCCTGACGCTGGGCTTCGCGGTCCTGCTGGTCGGGTTGATCGGCTTCGGCGGCTCGCCGCTCGGCACCGTGATCGGCATCGCCGGCTTCGTGGTCATGGTCGGCGCGCTGCTTCTCGCCATGTCGAGCTGGCGGCGCCTGCAGCCCCGCGGCGGCGCCGACCTGCACGTCGTGGGCTCGGGAGAGCGCACGACCCGGCCGCAGCGCAGCAAGCCGGCCAAGGCCTCCGGGGGCGGCGGATCGTTCAGGGGCAAGCTCGAGGAGCGCTGGCGGCGCCGTTGGGACGAGCGCGGCGGCGAAGGCCGCTGACGCTCCGGTGTCGCCGCTGACCCGGCGGGTCAGCCTTGTCAGGCGTTGACGTGTGTCGCAGTCGACGAACCCCTCCGAGCGGCGGTGGAGCTCGTCGGCCCGCGGTGCCTTGAGTTGCTCGACGTCCGTCAGCGCGGGGCCGGTCCGGGCGTCCGCGGTTCGTGCCGGCCGCGCCCCTGCCGTGGCGTCGGCGGTCTACAGGGACTCGGATGTCCCTGAGCGGGACGCGCGCAAAATCCCGGTGTTGACGCCCCCGACCAGGCGTAGCACCCGGCCGTCGCTCATGCGCAGCACGGCAGGACCGTCCGACTCGATCCGGTAGGCGAACGCCCCGTCGAGGCAGGCCCGCCGCGTGTCCACCGTCACCGCCTTGACGCCGGCGAGCGTGCCGGTCAGCGACGCCGCACGAGGACCGCGGCCGGCGGTGACGTCCTGACCGTCCTGCACGTACGGCACCGGGTCGGGACCCGCGCCCAGCGCACGGGCCTTGACCAGCGTCGGGGCGCCGCAACCGGCAGAGGTGAGGTCGGTGTCGGCGTAGCCCTCGCCCCGCGGGGCGATGCCGCTGACCCAGTACGCCCGGTCGTGGCGGATGCCGTGCGCCGGCGAGCCGAGGAAGGCCGCCGTCCGGTAGGTGACGCGTGCCGGGTCGCGCACGAGGCGCTGATCCTTGCTGTAGGCCGCCTCCTTGCGCCAGTCGTCGGCGACGGCGAACGTCAAGTGGTCGGCGGTCGCGTGCTGCCACCAGCGGAAACCGCCGTCCGCCTCCGCGAACGCGTCGCGCATCGCCTCCGCGCTCGGGACCTGGACCAGCTCGTCCTCAGCGCCGAAGATCATCGAGCCAGGTACGTGGCGCACGTTGCCCACCAGGTCGAGAGCATTTCCGACCGCACCGGCGGTGACGTCGACGGTGCCCTTCACCGGGGTGCCGTTCGTGTCGTTGCCGGTGAACGGCACCCAACCGGTGAATCCGGCGAAGCGGTCCGGGTAGAGCATCGCCATGCGGTAGGCGAGGTAGCCGCCCTGGCTGTAACCGCTGGAGAACACTCGGGAGGCATCAACCGGCAGCGCACGCTGGACGTCCGCCATGACGTCGAGCAGGTCGCGTTCGGAGGAGTCCGACCCGTAGCCGTTGGGCCCGCGCGAGGACGGCGTGACCAGTAGCCGCCCGAGCTCCTCGCCGAAGCGCTGCTGCATCCCAGGCTGGTTGATCTGCGCGACGATCCCCTGGTTGCTTCCGTGCCACTCCATCTGCAGGCCGTACGACCGCCCGCCGCTGCGCGGGACGTAGACGCCGTACGGCTGGTACTTCCCAAGCAGGTTGAACACCTGCGCGAACGCCGGCGCCGACCCGCCCGTACCGCGGCCCTTGACTCCGACGTAGCTCATGCTCTCAGTCGACGGACCCGAGGTCGTCGGCACGGTGTAGGCGGAGGTGTAGACGCGCTCGTGCAGCCCCGGCGTGATCCGAGCCCGGCGCTCGACCCCACGGCGCAGATCGGCTGTGCGCACCAGGGCGCCCGTCGTGCTGAGGTCACCTGCCCGCAGCATCGCGGCCTGTGAGTCCTCGAACCACGCGCCCCGCCCGCTCGGCGGGTGCGGCGAGGCGTTGCCGTAGTCCAGGCGATAGGTGGCCTGCTCGTCCGGCCCGCGGAAGGCGACGTTCATGACGGGCCCACCGGCCTGGGAGGTCACCGCTTGCACGCGCCACGTGCTGGCCTTCGGGAGCGGGAAGCTGCCGCGCAGCATGTTGGTGGCCGGGTCACCGGAGGAGATCGTGACCAGGCGATCCCAGCCTGCGCTGCTCACCCCGAGTTCGCCCCACGCGCCGCCGCCGGTCTTGGCATTGCCGTCGGTGTCGATCGCGAGGGTCAGCACCGTGTCGCGGGCGGTGTACAGGGCGGCCACCTCGGCCACGACGTCGACGACCTGTCCGCGTCGCGACAGCTCAAGGTCGACCAGGTCGGCGCTGCTGATCTTGTCCGCCGGGTAGCGCCGGTCGCCCGCCGGAAGGGCCAGTGTGCCGAAGGCGCTCTGCGTGCCGTCGTAGCCAAGCCCGCCGGTGTCAGCGCCCTGGTCGTCGTTGACGTAGTCGCGATAGACCACCCGGCCGTCGCAGACGTTGGTCGTGCCGGCCCACCAGGAGGACCCGCCACAGGGCTGCTCGAGGACCGCAGCGGTGCGGGCGGGGAGGGTGGTGGCCGCCGCGGCCGGGACCACCAGGGCGGTCCCGGCCGCGGCGCAGGCCAGCAGCAGGCGTGAGGTGCTCATCCCTCCAGGTTCGCCGCCGGCTCCTCGAGTCCTGCCATTTCAGCGAATGGTGTGCCGCGCTGCGTCACTTCTACGCCAGCGCGTGGCCTGGGCAGCTGGGTCAGGCGCGGCGGGTGCGGGGGTGGCGCACGCGGGCGCCGGCGGCGGTCGTCAGCGTGTCGAGCCGGTCCAGCGCGTCGGCCACGGCCGCGCCGACAGACCGGCTCGCCCAGCGCAGCGTGGACACCGGCGCGAGCACGGCCAGCAGCCGGGTCCGCCGGTCGGCGCCGGACAGCAAGGCCGCGCGGACGGTGTCGGCGTCGCGGCGCAGCACGACCGCCTCCTCGCGTGCCCCGGGCCGGGCGTACCGGGCCCGCTCGACGGCCCCGGCCAAGCGCAGCAGCGCGGCCGCGGCAGGCTCGGACAACGACCGGCTCTGAAGCAGATGCGCCGCCGCGGCACGGGGTGAGTCGGCGGAGCGCCAGCGGTGGCCGACGTCAGCGGCGTCGTCATGCAGCTGCGCCCAGGCGGTCACCGGTCCGGGACGGGCCCAGCGGCGCCGTGAGCGCAGCAGCGCGAGCAGGA
>JBBPYI010000138.1:0-2817 GCA_038200075.1 Mycobacteriales bacterium | reverse complement strand
GGCGGCAAGCTGATCGACGAGTACGTCGGGCACGCCAGCACCGGCTCGGCCGACGTGAGCGTCGCCCACATGCGCTCCCCGGCCGGATGGGAGGAGCCGGCGCAGACGCCGGAGTTCGACGAGGTCACGCTGGTTCTCAGCGGCGAGATGCACGTCGAGCACGAGGGCGGCGTCATGGTCGTGGCCGCGGGGCAGGCGGTGCTGACGCGCGCTGGCGAGCGGGTGCGCTACTCGACCCCGACCGGCGCGGAGTACGTCGCGGTCTGCCTGCCGGCCTTTGCTCCCGACACCGTGCACCGGGAGGAGTGAGCGTGCCCACCCCGCAGCAGATCCGCAAGGCCCCGAAGGTGCTGCTCCACGACCACCTGGACGGCGGGCTACGACCGGCAACCGTGGTCGAGCTGGCCGCGGAGTCCGGCTACGACGCGCTTCCCACGACCGACCCGGTCGAGCTGGGCCGTTGGTTTCGCGACAACGCCGACGCCGGTAATCTTCCGCGCTATCTGTCGACCTTCGCCCACACGGTCGGGGTGATGCAGACCCGCGAGGCGCTGGTACGGGTGGCGCGCGAGGCAGCCGAGGACCTTGCCGCTGACGGTGTCGTCTACGCCGAGCTCCGCTACGCCCCCGAGCTGCACCTGGAGGGCTCGCTGAGCCTGGACGACGTCGTCGAGGCCGTCCAGGAGGGCTACCGCCAGGGCTGCGCCGGGCGGCCGATCCGGGTCGTCACGTTGCTGACCGCGATGCGCCATGCCGCCCGCTCACTGGAGATCGCCGAGCTGGCCGTGTGCTACCGCGACACTGGCGTCGTCGGCTTCGACATCGCCGGCGCCGAGGCCGGTTTCCCGCCCTCGCGTCACCTGGCGGCCTTCCAGCACATGCAGCGGGCCAACGGCCACTTCACCATCCACGCCGGCGAGGCCTTCGGGCTGCCCTCGATCTGGGAGGCGCTGCAGGAGTGCCACGCCGACCGGCTCGGCCACGGCGTGCGGATCGTCGACGACATCAAGGTCGACACCGACGGCCGGGCCACGCTGGGCGCGCTCGCGCAGTACGTCCGGGACTGCCGCATCCCCCTTGAGCTGTGCCCGTCGTCCAATGTGCAGACCGGCGCCGCTCCCTCGATCGCCGAGCACCCGATCGGGCTGCTGCGCGCACTGAACTTCCGGGTCACGGTCAACACCGACAACCGGCTGATGTCCGGCGTCTCGCTGTCTTCCGAGATGTCATCCCAGGTGGAGGCTTTCGGCTATGACTGGAACGACCTGCGCTGGCTGACGATCAACGCCATGAAGAGCGCCTTCATCCCCTTCGACGAGCGTCTGGCGCTGATCGACGACGTCATCAAGCCCGGCTACGCCGCGATGGTGTCGCAGTGAGCCTGCTGACCGCCGCCGACCAGGAGCGCATCGAGCTAGGCGGCGGCATCACCGTCCTGGCACCTCCCGCGTTGACCGGCGGGGCGTACTCGCTCTATCGCATCGACCTGCCGCCACAGGCGGGTGGGGCCGCGCCGCACTTCCACCGGGACTTCTTGGAGAGCTTCACCGTCCTGTCCGGCGCGATGTCGCTGCTCGACGGCACGAGGTGGGTCGCCGCCAGCGAGGGCGACCACCTCGTCGTTCCCGCACTGGGCGTGCACGGCTTCCGCAACGACACCGATGAGCCGGCTGCGCTGCTCATGATGTCGACGCCCGGCGCGGACCGCGGGGCCTACTTCCACGAGCTGCTGGCCGCCGGCGAGCTCTCCGACGAGCAGCAGACGGCCCTGTACGCCCGGCACGACCAGGTCATGGTCCCCGACCCGACAGCCTGACCCGGTCGCAGGCCCGTACGGTCGGCCCTTGTGCCACAGCGACGCCAGCCGTCCCCCCGCCGCTCCTCACGCCGTCCCAGCCGCCTCGGACGGCACCTGGGTGCTGGGTCACGAAGCCGCCGGCAGCACCGGGTGCTACGCAGGCCCCGGATCCGTCCGGAGGATCGCACTACCCCGGGCGACGTCTTCCGGGTCCGGGCATGCCGGTGGGCCGGGTCGGGTGCTCCGATCCGGCTTGGGCTTCATGCTGGGGGTGGGGCTGGCTGACGTGGTGCGGGTCAGTCGCCCTGGGGTCGTCGATACCGGTGGGGGTGTCGCCGGAAGGTCCAGCCGCCTCGGGTGGTCCAGGCGATGGTGCCGTCGGGTTCGGCTGTGACGGTGAAGATGGCGTGTTTGGCGCGGTGGTGGTGTCGGCACAGGCATTGCAGGTTCTGCTCGTTGGTCATCCCGGCTGGCCAGGGGATGCGGTGGTCGAGGTCGGTGCGGGTTGCGATCCTTGTGCAGCCGGGGAACACGCAGGTCCGGTCTCTGGTTTGCAGGAGTCGGGTGAGGCGCCGGTTGGGTCGGTAGCGCCGGCCGGTCAGGTCCCGCTTGACTGCCGGTCGCCGCATGGCGGTCACGGCCTGCGTGAGGAACCGGTCCGACGGAGGCGGCAGGGGGCAGGCGCTGCGCCCGGTCGTCTTGCCCGCACGGACCCGGTCAGCCCGGACCCGGTCCCCGACGGTCACGACAGCGCCGTCGTCGTTGACGCCGATCTGGGTGAACCCGGCGGCTTGCCGGGCGAGCTCCCGTGCGGTGTCGGGCAGGATGACGCCCCACCCAGGGATCTCCGCCAGCTCCATGTCGGCGTCCCCCTCAGCCCCCTCAGTCGCCTCGGTCCGGCCGTCGGCGTCAGCGCCCTCATCTTCGTCTTCCAGGATGCTCAGCGGCACGATGACGTGGACCTCGTACGGCGCGACGCCTTGCTCGCCGAGCGTTCCGTCGGCCAGCAGCGCGAGGGC
>JBBPYI010000137.1:0-5780 GCA_038200075.1 Mycobacteriales bacterium | reverse complement strand
GGACTGACGAGCAGGACGTCCACCTTGCCCTGGTCGACGTCGTCGTAGACCGACTGCCAGTCGTCGACGTTGCTGGAGTTGACCGTCACCGCCCGGATGCCGGCCCGGTCTGCGGCCGCGATCTGGTTGCGCATCAAGGCCAGCAGGGGGCTGACGATCACGGTGGGCCCGGCGCCGCCGGCCCGCAGCATGGCGGTGGCGACGAAGTAGACCGCGGACTTGCCCCAGCCGGTCCGCTGCACCACCAGCGCCCTGCGTCGCCCGGTGACCAGCGCGTCGATGGCGGTCCACTGGTCCTCGCGCAGCACGGCGTCGTCGCCGGCCAGGGCCCGCAGGTGGGCCTCGGCGCGCTCGCGGGTCGCGGTGCTGCTCATCGATGTCGTCACCCCGACGACCCTGCCATGCGGGTCCGACAGGCCGGGACCGCTGTCCACAGCCCCGTCGCACGGCGGGCGCGTCAGCCGGCGCGGGCGCCAATCAGGGTGATGGCGACCAGCACGACAGCGACGCCGACGAAGGCAGCCGGCACGGCCCAGCGGGGTGCCGGGCCTCGTCGGGCCGGGCGCTTGGCGATCACGACGCTGGCCGCGACGACCGCCTCGACGACGATCAGCGCCAGGGCGAGGTCGGGCAGGCCCGCGAGCGCCAGCAGCACCGACACCAGGGTCAGCGGCAGGACGTAGACGACGAGGACCAGGACGACGGTGAAGCGGTCTGGGGACGGCACGACGGCAGTCTGCGCCACCGCCGAGCCCGACATCGGGGAGGATAGGAGTGAGCACGGCCCGACGGGCCGACAAGGCGCGCCGTACGGGCGCTCCGCGACACCGAGAGCGAGCAGCATGACCACCCCCGATGACGCCACCGCCGCAACCACCGAGCCGACCCCCGAGGCCGTGACCCCCGAGGCCGAGACGACCCCCGAGGCCGTCGAGGTCACTCCTGAACCGCCGGCCGCACCGCGTGAGACCGCAGCCAGCAACGACTTCGGCCGGGTGGACGTCGACGGGACCGTCTTCGTCGTCTCCGGCGACAGCGAGCGGTCGGTCGGCTCCTGGCAGGCCGGCACGCCCGAGGAGGGACTGGCTCACTTCGGTCGTCGGTTCGAGGTCATCTCGACCGAGGTGGCGCTGCTCGAGCAGCGGCTGCGCAGCGGCGCCGGTGACCCGCAGCAGGTCGCGCAGACGGCCAACCGGCTCAAGAAGAGCATCCCCACGGCCTCGGCGGTCGGAGACCTCGCAGCCCTGGAGCGTCGCGTGGACGGGTTGCTCGAGAAGACCAAGGACGCTGTCGAGGCCGGCAAGGCCGCCAAGGCCGAGGCCCGCGCCCGTGCCGCAGAGGCCAAGGCCGCGCTGGCCGACGAGGCCGAGCAGCTGGCGGGCACCTCGGACTGGAAGACCAGTGGCGAGCGCCTGCGCACCCTCGGCGACGACTGGAAGCGCCTGCCCCACCTGGACAAGAAGGTCGAGGACGAGCTGTGGCAACGCATCGCGGCAGCACGCAAGCGCTTCACCGAGCGGCGTACGACGCACTTCGGGGCTCTTGAGGAGCAGCGCAACGTCTCCCGTGAGCGCAAGGAGAAGCTCATCAAGGAGGCCGAGTCGCTGACCGCATCCACCGAGTTCGGCCCCACCGCCGGCCGCTACAAGCAGCTGATGAGCGACTGGAAGGCCGCCGGCCGGGCGCCGCGCGAGGTCGAGGACGAGCTCTGGGGCCGCTTCAAGGCCGCCCAGGACGCCTTCTTCACCGCCCGCAACGCCCACTTCTCCGTCCAGGACGAGGAGCTGCGGGGCAACCAGAAGATCAAGGAGGACATCCTCGCCGAGGCCGAGACGATCGACCCCGCGCAGGGTCTGGACAAGGCCAAGGCGCGCCTGCGCACGCTGCAGGAGCGCTGGGAGGACGCCGGCAAGGTCCCGCGCGATGTCATGCGGTCCCTGGAGGACCGGATGGGCGCGGTCGAGGAGAAGGTCCGCGTCGCCGGCGACAGCCGTTTCGCCCGCAGCGACGAGTCGCCCTTCACGGCCAAGCTGCGCGAGAAGGTCGTCGAGCTCGAGGCCAAGCTCGGGAAGGCGCGTACGGCCGGCCGCCCGACCCAGGAGCTCGAGGCGGCTCTCGCCACCCAGCGCCAGTGGCTGTCGCAGGCCGGCGGTGGCGCCAGGAGCTCTACCGCGCCCGAGGCGGCGCCTGCAGCGTCCGAGCAGGAGGCGCCGAAGCCGTCCAAGAAGAAGGCCGGCGGCTGGGTCCGGGCGGACCCCGCGCAGGAGCAGGCCATGCGCGAGGCGGACGCGGCCGCAGCTGCCGCCGAGGACGAGGCCCGCGAGGCGGCCCGCCAGGCGAGCACGAGCAGCTAGCCAGCGCCGCTCGAGCGGGACACGAACGAACGACGGAGCGGGCACCCGGCTGGGTGCCCGCTCCGTCGCGCGTACGGCTAGTGGACCGTGTCGCGCAGGAAGGACGTCGTGCGGTCCCACGCCAGCGCGGCGTCCTCGCTGTCGTAGGTGCCGAGCTTGTTGGTGTCGTTGTAGAACGCGTGCGCGGCGTCATAGAAGAAGAACTCGACCTCCGCGCCGGACTCGGAGCGGATCTGCTGCTCCTGGGCGCGGGCGTCGTCGGCGGGGTAGAAGTCGTCCCGCTCGCCGTAGTGCCCCTGCACGGCGGCCGTCAGCCCGGCGTACGCCTTCGGGACGGCCGGGCCGACCCCGTAGAACGGCACGGCAGCCGAGACCCGCGAGCCCTGCTGCGCGGCGAGCTGCAGGACGAAGCCGCCACCCATGCAGAAGCCGACGGCGCCGACGGTGGAGCTGGTCACGGCGTCGTGGCCGAGCAGGAAGTCGACGGCACCGCCGAGGTCCTTGGCCGCCTCGTCCACGGGCAGCGACATCATCAGCGAACCGGCCTCGTCGGCGTCGTGGGTGGTGCGGCCGCCGTAGAGATCAGGCGCCAGGGCGACGAAGCCGGCAGCCGCGAGGCGGTCGGCGACCTCGGCGATGTGGTCGGTCAGACCCCACCACTCCTGGATGACGATGACGCCGGGGCCCGAGCCGGACTCGGGGACGGCGAGATAGCCGTGCGCCTGTCCGCTGCCGCTCGCGAAGGTGGTGTTCTGGCGGGACTCGTGCTCAGACATGAGGTTCTCTTCCTTCAGGGGCAGGGGTGGTCATCCTTGCCTACGGCAGCCCGAGATCCGTGGCGAGGTAGGGGGCGATGCGTCGGGCGTACGCCTGGGTGAGGTGCCGGCCGTCGGTGTAGACGGGGGTGCTGCCGACGACGGCGGGGCAGCGGCCATCGGCACAGAACAACGGCTCGACATCGACGTACGCCGCGCCTGCGCGCTCGGCGCCGGTGCGTTCGGCGGCGCGTAGCCCGCGCCAGTCGGCGCTGAGGGGTTCGGTGCAGTCGACGGGAGCCGACACCCGGGTCACGCAGGACTGCAGGTTGCCCGCCCGGGGCGGCGGGCCGATGACGACGACCTCGCGGCCGGGCGCCGACAGGGCCTGGAGGGCCGCCGTCGTGCCGGCGCTCCAGCTGGCGAACCGCCCGCCGCCCCGCGGCTCGGACACCTGCTGGTCGAGCAGGGTGATGGCGCTCGACATGATCACCAGCTGCGGTCTGAGCAGGGCGACCTGCTCCGCAACGAAGCGCTTGTGCAGGTCGCACTGCACGAACGGCTCGGACGGCCGATCCCGAAACAGCGGCAGCAGCGGGTTGGGGCACTGGTTGCGGGTCAGCACGGCGATCTTCCAGCCGCGAGGTTCGAGCTCGGCGCGCAAGGCTGGCAGGTAGCTGATCGCCATCGAGTCGCCGACCAGGACCGCCCGCTTGGTCGCCAAGGGCGAGCCGTAGGTGCAGCGCGCGGTGTTCCCGGCGTTGACGTTGTTGCACCTGTCGACGATCCACTCGGGAGCGCCGGCGCCGCTGATCTGCTCCAGCGGCACCTCCAGGGCCGGCCAGGACGCGGGCGCGACCGAGGCTGCCACGTCAGCGGTCAGGTCGGCCAGGCCCGTGTCGGCCTCCGCAGCCGGGGCGGCGACGGGGGGAGGCGGGGTGCTGCTGAGCGCGACGGCCGGCAGGACCCAGCCGCCCAGCAGCAGGACGGCGGTCGCGGTGACGGCGGCGGTACGGGCCGGCCGGCGGGAGGTGTGCCGCCGCACGGCCGGGTTCGGCCGGGACAGCCACCCCGAGCGGCGTATGGGCTCCTCGACCAGGTGGTGGCACAGCGCGGCCAGCACCAATGCCAGGGCCAGGACCGTCCCGACCAGGGCCGGCCCGGCCGGGAGCAGGGCGGCCGCGAGGATGAGCACCGGCCAGTGCCACAGATAGAGCGAGTACGAGATCCGGCCGAGATAGCTGCTGACCACGTTGGCCAGCAAGTGGTTGCGCCGCGCGGTCGTCCCGCCGAGCAGCACCAGGGCAGCGCCTGCGACGGGCAGCGCCGCCGCGACGCCGGGGAAGGGCGTGCGGGTGTCGTACAGCAGCGCGGCCGCGCCGATCCCGGCCAGCCCCACCCAGGTCAGGACCGATCCGGTACGGGCGGTCAGGCGGGGGAGCGCCCCGCAGTGCAGGGCGACGGCCAGCAGGGCGCCGGCCCCGAGCTCCCAGGCGCGCGCCGGGGTGGAGAAGTACGCCGCGGTCGCGTCGGCGGAGGTCCGCAGCACCGACCAGGCCAGCGACGCGGCGGACAGACCCGCGATCAGCAGCAGCAGGGTGCGGCGGCGGCGTCCGGCGAACAGCAGCAGGCCGAGCAGCAGCATCGGCCAGAGGAGGTAGAACTGCTCCTCGACCGCCAGCGACCAGTAGTGCTGCACCGGTGAGGGCGGCCGGGCCTGGTCGAAGTAGTCGGTGCCGATCGCGGCGAAGTGCACGTTGGCCAGGAAGCCCAGCGACCACAGGGCGTCGCGCAGCGTCTGGCCGGCGCGCTCACCGGCGAACACCAGCGACGCGGCGACGTTGGTGACCGCGAGGACGAGCACGGCGGCGGGCAGCAGGCGGCGTGCGCGCCGGGCGTAGAACTCCCGCAGGCTGATCCGGCCGCTGCGGGCGTGCTCGCGCAGCAGCAGCCCGGTGATCAGGAAGCCGGAGACGACGAAGAACACGTCGACCCCGACGTAGCCGCCACGCGGGAAGCCGAACACGTGGCTGGCGACCACCAGCAGCACCGCGACGGCGCGCAGGCCCTGGATGTCGGGCCGGAAGCTCGTCGTGCTTGCGCCGGGTGTCGGTGTGTGGCGGCGGGTGGGGACGCGTGAGGACGGGTGCCGGGCGACCGTGGTGCCCACCGCATGCCTCCCTGCGCCGCCGAGCGTCACGCCACGGTACGACAGCGGCCGCCCTGCCCGGGGGCGGGGAGGACGGCCGCTGCGGCGTACGAGGTGCTACGCGACGTACTCGCGCAGGGCGTCGGCGCGGCCGCCCGCGCGGATCTCGGCCAGCGTGTCGCGCTCGATCTGACGGATCCGCTCACGGGTCAGGCCCAGGTGGCGGCCGACCTCGTCGAGGGTGCGGGGGCGCCCGTCCTCCAGGCCGAAGCGCATCCGCATGACGATCGCCGAGCGCTCGGGCAGGGAGTCCAGGACTTCGGAGAGCTGGCCGTGCAGCATCTGGGTCTCGACCGCCGCCTGCGGGTCGATCGAGTCGGTATCGGTGATGAAGTCACCGAGCACGGCCTCGTCGTCGCCGACCGGCGCCTGCAGCGACAGCGTGTCGCGGCCGTGGCGCAGGATCTCCTCGACCTTCTCGGCCGTCATCGCGAGCGGCTCGCCGATCTCCACGGAGGAGGG